>CAYUAP010000039.1:0-37436 GCA_964442735.1 uncultured Planctomycetaceae bacterium
CTATCCGTGAAAATCAGTGTTATACGTGGTTTCACTTTATATCCGTGAACGGTTATCTGATTTTCACTTTGAATTGGCTCGTTTTCGATCTTGAAGGACAAGTCGTCTTTCAGTTCGGAAACTATCGATTATATATTACGTATGTAAATAATAAATCGTGGCTTTAAATGATGTATAGATCAGGGATTATTTCCAGCCATATTTAATGCGGACATTGATCATGGCTTCGAGAATATCGTTCCAGGTTTGTTGATTTTCCATAACAGTATTTGGAAACATACAACCGTCCCAGCAAATATGATTGAAACGTTTGAGAAGTCCATCTTCGTCACATAGCCAGTAACCGGCATATTTAACAATATCCAATTTCCCGTTGGGGTCTTTAGGCTGACAATGACGCCCGGTTTTATCGTGGGTACCAGACCCGAAAACAGATCCATCATTTTGCGCAATATGCAAATCAATGGTCCATGGACGCAATTGAGACGTCATTTTTTTATAGGCAACATCGAAGGTTTCGACATCGTTCCATTCGAAATCTTCCGGTAAAATTCGATCTTCTGGAGCATTGTATCCCAACAGATACAAGAGTGTATGGGACATATCAGCCTGGAATCCGAGGACCTGTGGTCGATCAACTCGTTCCAGTATTTCCAGCATACGTCGCCAACTGTGCATTCCCCCCCAGCATATTTCCCCCTCTGCGGCGAGCATTTCATCGTATTCCGCCGCAATATCACAGGCCGCGTTAAAGGTCTCGACAATCTGATTTTGATTGGCAACCGGATCTTTCGCCCAATCCTCGACACTACAGGAAGAGTCAATTCGAACACAACCATTAGGGCGTACTCCCCGTTTCCGTAATTTATTGGCAACGATACAGCTCTTTTTCACAGCATCCAGGAATATATTCCGCTTTTCCTCGCTTCCTATTGCAGACCCGCCCCAAATAGGCGCTACTAAACTACCTACTTCAAGATTATTTGCCTGTATGGTTTCCACCAGATTTTCAAAAGCCACATCTCCGGCATCTAAATCAAAATGCGGGGCAGCAAGAAACAAATCAATTCCATCAAAATGTTCTCCGTTTACCTCCGCTCCTCTTGTCAACTCAATCATTCGATCAAGCCCAATAACCGGATCTCCGTCGGAAGAACCCTTCCCAACGACTCCTGGCCATGTCGCATTATGAAGTTTTGGAAATACATTCCTCTTCTTTGCCATTATTTTTCTCCCTTTGTTTGGTTCAAATACAACCGGTCTGTATAGTATTTCCGATGAGACCAGTCTGTTGTTACGAACTGAATGTTGCATCGAGGCATAAAGGTTCTCCAACACGATTCTTCGATGAAAATCAAAAATCGGGGATGAAAACCAATATATGGGTTGAGAAAAGAACTTTCCCTTTTACACAGTATACTCTTTTTTCTATAATTATGAAAGAGCTTTCAATATGAAAAAAATAAAATTTCTGCATTTTACTTAAATTATTTTTCTTAAACACTGTAAAGATGTTATGGAAAAAATGAATTCAGGCCTTGCCTGAATTGTAAAAATACATTATATTTGGAGTAGAGAGTTTTTATCTGTTGAAATCCCTTCCGTTTTCGTCATTTTGAGTCCACCGACACGGCAAGGATCCAACAGAGGATTAAAAGAGCAAAACACTGGATTGAAAGGACCTCCATTGTTTAAAACGTTTTTTTCTACGATACCCTACGTAAATGAAATATTATCTTCACCGAAACTGAAGCCATTTTTGGAACGCCTTCATCCATCGGCTGTTTTGGCGACGGTAAAAGGTGTTTATGACGATATTTCCGGAGAAATGTATTCGGCAGCCACAGAGCGACGTAAACCGGATATCAGTGATTTAATTGAGAAAATCGTGGCTCGTCTCCAAATTGTCGAAAAGGAAGTCCCCGGTCTCGTTCTTGACGGACGTGGGTATCTCCTCTCCGGAGATCATGTCGATATGGCCAATTCCGCTCTTGAAAGTATGATTTGGGCTATCGATGAAAATACATCTATTTCCCGACAGGAAGTGGAACCGCTTTTATGTAAATTGACCGGAGCGGAAGGCGCGCTCTTTTTCGCCAACCCACTACAGGCCCGATTGGCCGTGATCCGTACCTTCGGATATAACAAAAAAATACTAATTGCACGTCGCGATCTCTACGAAGATTCCAATGGTGTACGATTGGAAAACCTGTTTAATTCCTTTTCTTCCCGTGCCGTTGAAGTTGGAGCTGTAAATCATGTCCTTCTGGATGATTATCGAAGTGCCTGTTCCGATTATACCGGAATCGTCTGGATGACCGCCGGAAAACACGCAAACTTCCAACCCCCCTTGGAAAAAAATGAAATAACTTCACTAAAGGAATTATCGGAAAAATACGAATTTCCAATACTATGTGAAATGGAACTGGCACCGATTACCAATTTGTCGACCTATTTACTGGATTCTCCTGCTACTCTTTCCGATCAATTAAAGATAGGTTACGATTTAATATTATGTAGTGGTGCACAGCTCATAGGAGGACCGAACTGCGGTATTGTCCTGGGATGTAAAAAATGGATTGATTCCATTAAGGCTCAAATTTTTACCGGTTTCCTTGCTCCCCATCGAGTCGATTTAACCGGTTTGCATAAAACACTCTCGCTTTATAATAATATTGACGAGGCATTTAGAAAAATCCCCATTTTATTGACAATTACAACTTCCATTGCCAACTTAAAAAATCGGGCAGAACGTCTCAAACCTCAATTAGAAGCCTGTTCCTGTCTCCGATCGGTCAACATTAGGGAAGGTATTTCCTTCCTGTATGACGATAATTCCAAAGGACAGGTTCCCACCTGTCTCTTGGACCTCGAACCGACCGAGACAGCTACAAAAATGTTCGCCCATAATCTGGCCGAAAAAAAGCCAGGTCTCAAGGTTCGTATCAGCGAAAAAACCGTTCAGATTGATTTACGGTCTATTTCTCCCGTATTTGAATCCGATTTGGTTGAAGTTTTTGAATGTTATGATAATGTTAATAATAAAGTAGTAACCTGATTATTATTTAGTAATTTTATGATGAATCATATTTCCCTTAATAGTGTCCGTAAAATATTCCAGTCCATTCCATTGTATAACAATCGAATGAAACAAAATAAACAAATGTATGATTCTAGTGCTGTATTTCAGGTGTTCGATAAATATTCTTTTTTTCATATTAGGTTTAGATTCTTTATTTTCGTATTATTTGTTTTTTATTGTATGATATTTTTGTTATTGCCCTTTAATTTTCCTGTTTTTTCGGACGAACCGAAAATTCAATCTGATAATCCAATAACCGTACCGTCTTCATCATCTCAATCTGTTTTGCCAATGCCGATAGGTCAGCCCATTACAACCGATGACAATGGTGACATTGTTTTATCAGACGGTGTTATTTCATCGGTTCCCGCAGAAACGATTTCCGAGGATCTCAATTGTTTTGAAGTCATTCCATCCGGGACCATTGTCTGTATTCCAAAATTTACAAGACATGAATCACCATGGGCTCGATTTTTACCGGGAACTTGGTGTCGGACCAGAACAATTGGGGTCAGTTATGAAAATGGTAAAGTTCTCAAAAGTATAACCGAAACAAAATTGACACTTCATCAAGTAGATGATGACAGTTATTATCTTTTGAGGGAAGTAACCATAAAGATGGGTCTGATGGATCATAACAAAAAACCGGAAATGCTTCGTTATGATTTTTGGGGTGTACCAATAGATGAAAATATGGTTGTCGAAAATCTGCCGGCAGTTGGATTGCAGATTACCCGTAAAGTAATTCCCTGCCAGGTTCGACGAATTACCCGAATGACGCCTCAATGGAAAGAGGTGATTACACTTTATTATTCGACGGTAATTGCTCCCTATTTAATTCAACGTCAGGAAAACAGAATTGCGTTGGGAACGGAAAACAATGCCGCAATTAATAATGGAAAAGGGGCTACTATCAGTGCATCTTCCATGAATGTTCAAAAAACGTCTGCGCACTTGTTTCTCGGAAAAGATCTGAATTCCTATTGGTCCCAGACCTTAACCTATAAAGGAAGTTACGTTACGACTGCCAATACATTACATTCCGAATTGATTCCAGGAGGAATTGTTCGGGAAAATACAGCCGAAACAGATATAAATGGTAATAAAATATATTATTCCAATACCAATCTTCTTGATTATTATATTGCACATTAAATACTGTTGTATATAATCAGTTGTATAGAGAAAGTCTAATTTTATGAAAGGACAAAAATGAACAGAAGAATTGTTTTTTCCAGGATTTCGTGTTTTCTGTTGGTAATAATAACGATATTTGGAGGTTCCTCCGTCTTTTCACAGTCCGAAGAACAAAAGTGGATTCCTCTTTTTGACGGCAAAACGTTAACCAATTGGAAGAATTGCGAACATTACAAGACGGGTAAAACATTTGTCGATAAAGACAAGATTGTTTTGGAACAAGGTCTGATGGGAACTTCCATTCGTTATATGGGAAAAACTCCTTTTCCGAAGAAAAATTATATTGTGGAATACGAAGCAATGCGAAGCAAGGGAAACGATTTTTTTGCCGCAATGACATTTCCAGTCAAGGATGGTTATTGTACTTTTATAAATGGCGGTTGGGGAGGAACCCTTGTTGGACTTTCGTCAATTGATGGTATGGACGCATCCGAGAATTCATCCTCTACTTCTTTTGATTTCGAGAATAAAAAATGGTATAAATTCACCGTTTGTGTTACCGACAATACCATACGGGTCTGGGTCGATAAAAAAGAGATCATAACATTAATAACTACCGATAGTACGTTTTCCCTTCGTCTGGAAGTTGAGTCGTGTAAACCGCTTGGTTTCTCCGCTTGGGAATGTGAAGGAATCATTAAATCAATACGATTTCGAACCTTGACATCCGAGGAAGTCAAGGCGCAAGAGGAAGGTGCCCGAAAAAAACAGGCGACATTTTCACTTTAATATTGGTACCAATACAATACGAAAACCAACGAAAGTGCTTTTCCGATCCGGTTCATAGGAGCCACGATGGGCACTTCGACAGTAGTCGGGAGTACTGTCCCAACAGCCTCCCCGATCGATTCGGACGCCTGATTTCGTTACATCGGAGAAAAAAGGATCGACTTCTTTATTCTTCGTGACTTCTCGATAGGCATCAAGGCACCATTCCCATAAATTACCGTGCATATCATGGATTCCCCACGCATTGGGCTTTTTTATTCCGACCGAATGTGTTGTACCCGATTCTCGTTCTTCACCGGACCAGGCAATTTCTTCCAGTTTACCATAATAGGGACCGGAACTTCCTGCACGACAGGCATATTCCCATTGCGCTTCTGTCGGGAGTGTGAATCCTGTTTTTTCGGATAGATTGGTCAGTCGGGACAGCTCTTGGGCAAAATCCATTGTCTCCTGCCAGGTTACTGTATCAACGGGGAGGGTTTCCCCTTTAAAGTTCGAAGGATTCACCTTCCGTATCGCTTGATACATACGCTGGGTTACTTCCGTTTCGAGAATCCAGAACCCCTTCGTAAAAACAACTTCGTGCTGTATTTCATCTTCATATCGATTTTTTTCCGATTCGGGACTCCCCATAATAAAGGAGCCCGCCGGACACCATCGAAACGCAAATTCCACGTTATTAACCGTAATCGTTTGTCGTTCCCCAGGTTTCATTCCGGCCCGTAATAGCGGATTGGTTACGTCGGAACCATAGATCAACTGCCATACTGATAACGTACAAAAAAACACATAACATAAAATCAGAATATTTTTCTTCATGATTTCCTCCTCTTTTATCGGTTAGCTTCCGTTTAATTGCAATCATTTAATGACTCTTCTGTTCCCATTATAACGAAATGAAAATGTCATGTCAACAGAAAACTTTGTTGTGTTTTTCTTGAACCGACATCCAATATTAAGTCGGAATTATGATTTCCCCTTAAATGTAATTAATGATTGGTTTCATACTTCCTCTAAAAAAACTGGACACACACCTTTTTTTCATATTTATCCTTGTGTATAATAGAGAAATAATAAAAATAGATGGAATTCCGTTAATTCTGTCTTGAAGATAATAATAGATAGTAAAGGAGAAATAACATGGTGGCTTTTACCAAGGTGAACAAGATTAAATTTGAGGGACCGGAATCCAAAAATCCATTGGCGTTTCGTTTTTACGATGCAGACACAATGATTGAAGGAAAATCCATGCGAGATCATCTTCGCTTTAGTTCGGCTTTCTGGCATACAATGCGAATGGGTGGAATGGATCCCTTTGGCGGTCCGACTATGTATCGGCCTTGGGAGAGTGGAGAAGATACCGTCGCCAATGCCGAGAATCGTGTTCGCGTCTTTTTTGAGTTTTGTGAAAAGTTAGGAGTTCCCTTCTATTGTTTTCATGATCGTGATGTAGCGCCGGAAGGCTCGACGTTTCGGGAAACGAATGCCAATCTGGATGCCGTGGTTAAGGTTTTTAAAGAAGAGTCGGAACGAACAGGTATCGGTATGCTCTGGGGAACCGCAAATTTATTCGGGAATCCGCGTTTTATGCACGGAGCGGCCACAAGTTGTAATGCGGATGCATTTGCCTATGCTGCAGCCCAGGTCAAAAAAATGTTGGAAGTTACTAAAGAACTTGGAGGTCGTGGCTACACCTTCTGGGGGGGGCGAGAAGGATATCAATGTATCTGGAATACCGATATGAAACGGGAAACCGATCATTTAGCCACCTTTATGCACTTGGCTGTTGACTATGCGAAGGAAATCGGCTTTACCGGCCAATTCTATTTTGAACCGAAACCGAAGGAACCGACCAAACATCAGTATGATTATGACTGCGCTGCCTGTATTAATTTTCTTCGTGCCAACGGACTGGAAAACGATGTTAAAATGAATATTGAGACGAATCATGCTACACTGGCCGGTCATAATGTCGAACATGAACTGGATTACGCTGGAGCACAAGGGTTTCTCGGATCCGTCGACGCCAATACGGGAGATATGCTTCTCGGTTGGGATACCGATCAATTTCCGACCGATGTCTATATGACGACCAAAATGATGCTAATCATTATGAAGTACGGTGGATTTACAACAGGCGGACTCAACTTCGACGCTAAAGTACGTCGTGAAAGTTTCGAACCGATTGATCTTTTCTATGCCCATATCGGTGGTATGGACGCGTTTGCTCTGGGTCTTAAATGTGCTGCGGATATGCGTGCATCCGGAGAACTTGACGCAATGGTCAAACAACGTTACGCATCCTGGGATTCCGGAGTTGGGGCAGAAATAGAGGCTGGTAAACACGATTTCAAATCCTTGTTCAATTATATTTTGGAAAAAGGTGAAATCACTCCCAATACCAGTGGTCATCAGGAACTCTATGAAAATGTTATCAACCGTTACCTCTTTAAATAGGAATTAATTATGAAAATAGCACCTGGATTGTTTCTGTTGTTTTTTTTGACTGTTTGTTTCTCGAACGGGCAGGCAGTCGAAACAGCTAAAAATGTTATTTCCTGGGACACGCTCCAATTGGAAAATATCGCGGATAACGGTAATATTCACAAATACAATAAAGGATATACCGAAGTCGAGAAACACGTTTATCTCTGTGACAATGGTACAGATCCAAAAGAGGGACAACGTGGTGTTTGTTTGAGTTCTACCTTAAATCAAAAGAAACCGATTCCGATTCTGGCCACTTTAACCAGTAAAGCGGAAGAGGTCGGTGGTTCGAAAAACAACGATTACGCCTTGTATATCGATGTTGTTTACGACGATGGCTCGTGTTTATGGGGACAATGTTCACCCTTTACCACTGGTACCCATGACTGGGAACTGAAAAAAGTACTTCTGGTTCCGTCCAAACCGATTCGCTCGTTGAGTATGTATGGTCTGTTCCGAAATCATACCGGAAAAGCCTGGTTTAAAGATTTCACCTTAAAATCACTAACGCCAAACGATAATCTGATTCAGTTCGATGCAGTTCCCGTTCTACTGCCGAAAAAACAAGTAGTTCCATTTGATGGAAAATCGGTTCAATTACGCGACGTTGCAAAAAATACAGATTTCGTCTATCTCGGTAGTCCGGAATCGGGCAAACTTGCCTCGGAAGCCGAAGCATTGGGAATTACTGTTCGTACCAATGAAACAAAAGATAAATATGGAACGACCATTAACATTGAGTTAATCAGTTCGAGTCAAGAGGATCGGGCGTTGACGTTCGTCTATTCCATAAATTTAGCCACTGCGGAAAATATGAAGTGGTACAATAACCCGCGTCAGGCGGTTCAGGTCGAAAAAAATCACGAATATATTAATGTATCGACATTTCCTGTCGGAGGAAGTGGACGTCTGTCCAAATATCCGTTCGGTGTCGTTGAATTTGAAAAAGATGGTCATAAATCGGGTGCGGCTCTGGGTATCGCTCCAGATGCCCCCTGTCTCTATCGCGTTGGATATAATTCCAGTTCAAATGAACTTTATCTGAATGTCGATTTGGCCCTGACAAAAGAAGTTCCCAAGGCAATTTTGAAGATCGTTCAGTTCGATTCGAAGTTCACAACACTTTCCGACAATCTGTTTCGTGGTGCGTTGGAGTACTATTATCGCTGGTTCCCGGAATCGTTTAAAGTTCGTGCAAATGAACAGGGCGTTTGGATGCCTTTTTACGCTATTAGTAAAGTCCCCGGCTGGGAAGACTTCGGATTTAAATTTAAAGAAGGGTCCGACGAAATAGGCTGGGACGACGCACACAATATCATAACCTTCCGATATACCGAGCCCATGACATGGTGGATGGCCATGCCGAAGGAAATGCCACGTACCTATGAAGCCGCACTGGCCCGTGCTAAAGAATTGGCTGCTAAAGGTGACCGAATGGCCCAAGGACTATTAACTTCCGGACATCAGGATGAACAGGGAAATTATGGTGCCATTCTTCTGGATACTCCTTGGTGTAATGGAGCCGTCTGGAGCCTGTGCGATCTGCCTGGCCTGTCAAATTTGGCCCGACAGAAAAAACTGCTCTATTCGGATCAGTATCCCATTACCAGTTTTGATCTCAAATGGAATGATTCATTGGCTGATAAACTTTATTCATCCAAAGAAAAGGGACAAGGGTGTGACGGAGAATATATTGATTCATCTGAAGGTTATGTAACATCCCTGGTTAATTACCGAAGAGAGCATTTTGCAGGTGCACAATGTCCTCTGGTCTTTAATCAAGAGAACTTTATGCCGGGAATATTTCGTGGACTAATTGCTTTTGAATACGCACAAAAAATGGCAAAGGATATCCACGCACGTGGTAAATTGATGATGGCCAATTCGACACCGGGTCAGTTCTTCTGGCTTGTCCCACTTCTGGATGTGGCCGGAACGGAAACAAACTGGAATTACGGTAAACGTTGGACGCCCATGTCCGATTCCGATTTATTGTATCGCCGCGCAATATGTGGTGGAAAACCCTACTGTTTCCTGATGAACAGTAATTTTGAGGACTTCACAAAAGAATGTTCCGAAAAATTTATGAAACGGTCCCTGGCATATGGTCATTTCTCGGGCTATTTCAGTGCGGATGCGTCCACCGGTCATTATTTTTCACGTCCGGAACTCTATGATCGGGACCGACCGCTATTCAAAAAATACATTCCCCTGTGCAAACAGGCTGCTGAAGCGGGTTGGCAACCAATTACTCTAGCCGATTCGGCAGACGAGAAAGTCTACGTGGAACGATTCGGTCAGAAAAATACTTCCAATCTGATGTTTACAGTTTTTAATGATAGTTTCGAAGAAAAAACGGCGGAAATCACCTTTCATCAGGGAATTACCGGATTCGAATCTGGAAATAAAGTTATTGATTTAGTTTCTGGACGAAAATACACCATTGGTGTAAATAATGTTGTAAAATTCCTTTTGGGGAGTGAAGAAGTTGTCCTGCTGACTCCGGAGAAATAATAGTCAGAAAAATGTTGGGCACCTTTATCTCAATTGCAGTGAAATATCGGGAAAATCGGAATTCCAGCGACTCCTGCCTTTCCCGCTTGACGTTAAAATTTTTGGTCAAGTGTGGCAGGTGGTTTGTAAATCTTAATTTTTCAGATTCATTATAATGCCCAAAACAGGCTGTGACACCTGTTTTGGGTGGACATGATTATCCATGTTCCAGTCAACATCCATCTTAAGGAGTTCATAATCACCAGTGGTTTGTGTATTACTGGTAGTTTGCATACGACAAGACATGTCTTTACCTTCCAATATTTATCTTTTTGCACTGTATTAACGGTTTTAATCCTTTTATTTATTCTGTCCCATGTTTCTCCCCATTGGTTGTACTGGTTTTTGGGGATTGATATAGAGTTTGCACAATTCCATAATGGTATCATAGGGTGTAGCGAGATAAAATTCCAAGGTCCAATCGGTAGTCGATGAAATCACGACACTCGTCGACAGGGGAGTCGTGATTTTTTCAATGGGTAGAGGAGGAATCTGTGGTAGATAATGATTTCGAATATATTCTACCATTTGTTTTGTCGCAAACAGATCGAGTTGTGTTATGGAACGGAGAATTTGATCTTCCGGTTTAATGGTTTCTTCCATAATGGCATCCCGCATATTCTGCCAATTTACCTTGAAGTTTCCTTTAATTGGATTGTGACGACGAAGGAAATAGGAGGTCCCTTCGGGCACGGCTTCCAAATATTTATTCCGGAATATTTCCCAATTCTCTACCGCCTGACTCAAAACAGATTCATCGCCCGGGACGATTAAGAGATGACGTGAATCCAAAACGAGAATCATGTTTTTTCGTGCCATTAGAGGGGCGTTAGTGGAATAATCAGTGGTTCCGGAATAGGAATTAATGATATTACCGAAGTTTGTGTCAAGGGAACCGGACTGTAAACCACTGGCCATGTTGGCTATGAGGGACATTAGAGTTCTTTCACCGGTCAGATAGATAGGAGTACGTGGAATCAATCCGGCTTTTTTGGCGTCCATTTCACGTTTTTTACGGGTATACATTTCCAGATCGGAAATAACCATGCGATACCCTTGAAAATCATATATTTTCATAGCGGTTTTTTCACCGATGGAACGACCAATGGAACTCCCTAATTGAGAACCAATATTTTTCCCCAAGGCGGCTGCCTTGTTCGGATCCATTCGGCCTAAAAGAGGTCCCCGACCTTGGCGGCGAACAGATAGATTTCCTAAAATACGCGCACCTAAATCACCTAATTTTTCTGATCCTTCAAAACTCCCCAATTCATAGGCTTTTGGAAGTATTAATTCCTGAATAAATGCTTCGCTATCGTCTACTTCCAAGAAGAAACACCAGGATTCTGCCAGGAGTTCTTCTTGATATTGAGGTAGAATCAACGCATATTCAATATGGCGAAGTCGGTCGAAGGGGGGATCCAGAGTCTGTGCCGATGTTTTTGTCATATCGATCTGCCCGGAAACCGGCGTTCTCAGATTCGACGGAACCACCTTTAAAAAGGAGGCAAGTCCCAAATCGACTGGAATATCCGCACTCGATTGATCTTTTATCTGGGAGTCTATAGCCGAATTTTCGACCGGCAGACATGTTATGGAGGTGATCAGTGAATCGGTTCGAAGTACAAGATCCAAACGTAAATAGCGTATATCACGTTTCAACATTTCAATGAATGCGATTATATTACCTTCGCTCGTGGAATTGACATTAGTACCTCCAATAGTATTCGGTGACTGAAAGGATCGAAGTAATTGATTGAGCCAAGATCGATTCTGACTGGTTAGGGTTGTTCGCAACAACGACAATTGTTGAATCCCTTCCGAATATATTTCCAGAGAAAGAAGTGGCTCTTTTAATGCAGCTAATCCGGATTTTTCTGTTTGATACAGAAATGGCTCCTGAACAAAATTCCCTAAATAATTTTTTAATTCCGGTTCCACCAGTCCCACATAACCACGCCATGTATAGGCAAACCACCCCTTCGGCAGATTTAAAGCAAAAAAGGTTTTGTCCGGAATCGGATTGGAAGAATGACCGATGTCGGCTCCTAATGGCTTGAGAAAACCACGATAATCATGGACCGGTAATAAAAAGACTCGTCCGTAGGTCCCATTTTCTCCGTAAAGAAAGATTCCAATCTCTTTATCTTGATTGATCCAGGGAAGACAAGAGGCAATCTTGGTTAATTTCAGCCATTCCATGGGAGATAACATTCCAAATCCTAATTTGGAAATTAAAAATTTACCGTTGACATCCAATTCCTTAATCGACGCTGTTCGTAAAAGAACCAGTACGTCTGAAGGAATTGCTTCGTCAAGAGTACAAGGATTGGCAATCGATTTGATATTGGCGGGAGGACCTACCGGTTTTTTATGGCCCGATAATATATTACCGATATTACCTATATTGTCCAGGAATTCCCCCTGCAATTTTGGTTTGGCAGTATCTTCCGTTGTTTTTTGGGATATTGACTTCGCGGCATCGAGGGAGACCTTTCCCGTACTCTCTTTTTTCGTTCCGGAGACCTCTGGAGCTACGGGAGTTTTTTTCTCCGGGGAAGAGAGGACGGTGGATGATTTTACTTGATCGGTTTTTGATTTATCGACAATGTTTTTTTTATTGTCAGCTTGTTTTTCTGTTTTAGTATCATCTTCCCAATTAGGATTCCAATCAAGATTTTCATCTACTTCCTGTTTATTATCAGTGGCAAATGTTGTATTTGAAGGAATGAAAATTATCAAATAAAACAGAAACAATCCCAGACAGAGGGATAGAAATCGAGTTGAAACAGAGATATATTTTTTTCGGACCATAAAACCTCCCAAAGATTTTCCGAGTTGGGATCATGGATTAGAGGAATCGAAGTGATATCTGTGAAGAGATAATATCACAGACAACGAATAAAAAACAAGCGGGAGTATACCCCCGCTCCTAATACAAAACAGGCTCAAATTTAAGGAAAAGCCAATTCCACCACAATTTTACAATGGGATATTCGCGGAGGCAACAGTGTTTTCTTTTTCCTCGCGAATGGTCAAAACGGTTGGCCGATAGTTCTTGATATCATCGGCAGCCAGTTCTTCTTCCGTTAATTCGGAAAAAACTTTTCCCGCGAAGTAAAGTTGTTTTTTATCGCCAACTTCCTTAATATCGACCATAATAACGTCTTTAGCATCAAATTCTCCCTTGAGAATTTCCTCGGATAATGGATCTTCCAAGAGATTTTCAATGGCTCGGCGCAATGGACGTGCCCCGAAATCCAGATTACTTCCACGTTTGATAATCAGTTTTTTGGCCTCTTCGGTCAAACGGAGACACAAATTCTTTTCCTTGAGACGCGTTCGGAGTTTTTTGAGTTCCAAATCGACGACTTCACCCAAATCACTTTCCGTTAGATGACGGAAGGTAATAATATCGTTGAAACGGTTAATAAACTCGGGACGAAAGACCTTCTCGATCTGTTCATTAACACGTTGCCGCATACTTTCATAGGAAGAATCATCGCCCGCTTTTCGAAATCCGAAGTCGGATTCGTTCTTGATCGCTTCGGCGCCCGCATTGGTTGTCATAATCAAAATGGTATTCCGGAAATCAACATTTCGTCCAAAACTGTCGGTCAACCGACCTTCCTCCAAAACCTGGAGCAGGATATTGAAGATATCAGGATGCGCCTTTTCGATTTCATCGAGCAGAATAACCGCATACGGTCGACGGCGAATTTTTTCTGTTAACTGTCCACCTTCATCGTAACCGACATATCCTGGAGGGGCGCCGACCAAACGACTGACATTAAATTTCTCGCCGTATTCACTCATATCGATTTGAACCAGCGCATCTTCGTCACCGAACATAAATTCGGCAAGCGCCTTGGCTAGTAATGTTTTACCGACTCCCGTGGGACCAGCGAAAATAAAGGACCCAATCGGACGTTTCGGATCCTGAATACCACTTCGACTTCGGCGAACCGCCTTGGAAATAGCAGAAATAGCTTCTTTCTGGCTGATAACGCGATGATGAAGTTCCTCCTCCATGTGTATTAAGCGCTGGGAATCTTCCGTTGTCATACGGGTCAGTGGGATATTCGTCATTTTCGAAACGACTTCTGCAATAACCTGATCGTCAACGGTTCCGTTCTTTTCCCGCTGGCGTTCCTTCCATTCCTTTTGCAGGTCAGATTTCTTCTGACTGATTTTATCGATTTGATCCCGAAGCTGTGCTGCTTTTTCAAAATCCTGATTGGCAACGGCCTGATCTTTTTCCTTGCGTAAATCTTCCGATTTCTGGTCGAGTTCGTGAAGATCCGGCGGACAGGTCATTGATTTGAGGTGGATTCTGGCTCCCGCCTCGTCGATAATATCAATTGCCTTGTCTGGAAGACATCGGCCTGTAATATAACGTTCGGACAGATCAACTGCCGCCTTGAGTGCTGAATCCGTAATAACGACATGATGATGTTTTTCATATCGTTCACGAATTCCTTTAAGGATTTCCACTGTCTGAACTGGATTGGTCGGTTCTACCATGACCATCTGGAAACGACGTTCCAATGCCCGGTCTTTTTCAATATATTTCCGATATTCGTCCAGAGTGGTTGCACCGATACACTGAATTTCTCCTCGGGATAAGGCTGGCTTCAGAACATTGGCCGCGTCAATAGCGCCTTCCGCTCCTCCCGCACCGACCAGAGTATGGAGTTCATCAATAAATAATATAGTATTTTTGGTACGACGAACTTCATTCATTAAGGCCTTTATACGTTCCTCGAACTGACCACGGTATTTTGTACCCGCAACCATCATGGCCAGGTCCAAAACAACTATTCGGCGATCAAGCAGGAGTTCCGGAACTGTTCGATCAACGACACATTGCGCAAAACCTTCAACAATAGCTGTTTTTCCAACTCCCGCCTCGCCTAACAGAACCGGATTGTTCTTTGTTCGTCGACACAAAATTTGAATGGTCCGTTCAATCTCTTTTTCCCGACCGATCACAGGGTCGAGTTGTTTCTGACGGGCAAGTTCGGTTAAGTCTCGACCAAAGCTATCCAAGGCCGGAGTCTTCGATTTTGTCGGATGGCTGCTATTGGACTCCGACATTCCAATATTTATAGGAGGGGAACCAGAATTCGGACCGCCAGGGATATCGCCCTGACCCAGAAGGTTAAGGACCTCTTTACGTACGTCTTCCAATTTAAGACCCAGATTCATTAGAACCTGTGCCGCAACTCCTTCATATTCACGAAGTAAACCGAGAAGCAGATGTTCCGTTCCCACATAATTGTGATTCAAACTTCTCGCTTCACCCATAGCGTATTCTATTACTTTTTTTGCGCGCGGAGTTTGAGGAAGTCGTCCCATTGTTACCAAATCTGGACCTGTATTGACCAACTTCTCGATCTCCATTCTGATTTTGCGAAGATCAATTCCCAAATTTTTTAACACGTTGGCCGCAACACCGTTACCTTCCTTGATCAATCCAAGGAGAATATGTTCCGTTCCAATATATTCATGATTGAATCGTTGAGCTTCCTGGTTGGCTAACTGCATTACCTTTCGGGCGCGGTCCGTAAATCGTTCGTATGGCATTTAACTCTCTTTTCTGCGAATTTCACAGTTTATTAAAATTCTAAAAGTTTAACTAACTAATATATTCTATCCGGGTTTGTATTAACGTCCAGCGATTTTTGTTCACCTTGTCGTATTTTTTTCAAAAAAACTCTTAAAAAAACTGGACTGGACTCTATTGTAAAAATAATTTATACTTGGATGTAATTGTTGGCGGATTTATTGCCTTTTAGGCGCGGGGACCGCAAACCGATTCTTTTGGAATAGGGTTACACGGTATCGAATGGAAAATGGACCGAAAATCCATATTTCCAGACGATTTTCGAATCCACTTCGAATCCGCCTTGAATAATTTTAATATTAATATGTTTCCCTTTATATAATGGATATGTTTCAATGTATATTCAAAAAATAACATCGGTATTGACCTTGTTTTTTCTCTTTACTTTATTCTATGGATGTCAGGAGAAAAAAGAAAGTGATAAAATGGAACAAAAACGGGAATTTTCTTCTCCTGTTACTTCTTCCGATGAATCAACGTCATTTTCGGAAAATTCGAAATTATCGGAAGACGACATTGCGAAACTCCTCGGTAAAGTTACAGACCATTTTACCACAGATTCTCCAAATATGGACGGTCAGGATCAAAAAAATAATATAAATTTTCAGGTAGATCCAGAAATAGAGAAAAAATTTTTACAGGAACGAAAGGTTACTATTGTTCCACAAGTTTCAAATTCAACACAATCATCCCAAATATCCCAAAATAACAAACAAACGAAATACATACTTCAGTACAAATTTCAACCTGGAGAAAGTGTTCGTTGGGAGGTTATCCATGAAGTGTTTAAAAAAGTAACCTATGGCGGAAAAACACAGGAAGTTCAAACGAAATCACAGACGAAACGTCATTGGAATATTATAAAAAAAGCGGAACAGGCCGATAAACTTGTTTGTGAATATATGATTGATGAAATGAAGCTGTTTCAGCAGCAAGAAGGTAAAGAGCCCATCATGTTCGATAGTCGTACCGACCAAAGGGCACCACGTGAATTCGCCATTTTTGGTACCGACAAAACAATTGGGAAGGTTTTGGAGCAGTTTGTTATTGACGGACGTGGACTAATGACGGAAAAACATAAATTGGTTCCGGAATTTCATGGTTTGGAAGAAGATTCCCGTATGCTTGTACCTTTTCCGGAAACACCAATTGCTATCGGTGATAGTTGGACCGTTCCTATTCTTCTGTTTGTTAAAGGAAGAGATAACGCCATTCGAACGTATCAGGCAACGGAAAAATTTACATTGGAATCGGTACATGGTAATTTGGCAACGATTTATTTTCGGACGATTTTACTCTCTGTGGTGACCGATCCGGTTCTGGAGGCACAATTGGCGGAAAAACTCTTTACAGGCAAGGCCCGATTCGAGATGGAACGTGGAATGATTCTTGAAACAGAACTTGAATACTCTAAATCGATTGCCAACGCAATGGGCGATATGAGTCATCTTGATTATCAATGTCATGTTAGTGAAAAATTATTGAGAGAGGAGTAGAGAAAAACAATGATGGATAAATCCAGTAAAATATTTATGACTGGGGCGACTGGTTTTATAGGAACCACCTTGGTTCGACAACTTTTACAGGATGGTTATTCCATTCGATGTATCAGTCGTTCGGAACCAAAATATCCGCCTGGTTTGGGATGTACCCCGGAAAATCTGTGGCAACATCCCAATTTTGAACGTTTTCCGGGTGATATTAATGATATTGATTCCATACGACATGTGATGAAAGGGTGTCGATATGTCTTTCATCTGGCCGGTTATGCGAAAAACTATGCAAAAGATCCCAATACCTTCACACGTGTCAATATCGAGGGAATGAAAAACGTCTGTACTGTAGCGAAAGAGTTGGGGATTGAACGTATTGTCTGGACTTCCTCAATTGTGACATTTGGACCGACGCGTCCCGGTGAAATAGGTGATGAAAATATGCCCCGTATTACGGACCTGTATTATACGGAATATGAAAAAACCAAATCGATGGCGGAGCAGGAGGCTTTTAAAATGGTGGCCGAAGGTCTGCCTCTTGTCATTGTCAATCCGACACGTGTTTTCGGTCCCGGACAACTATCCGAGGGGAATACCGTTGGTATTTTGATTAACGATTATACACGTGGTCGTATGCCGGTTCTCCCTAATCGTGGAATTAATATCGGAAACTATGTCCTTGTCGATGACGTTGCACGCGGTCATTATCTGGCCATGGAACATGGCAGGGTAGGGGAACGTTATATTTTAGGGAGTGAAAACGTCAGTCTCAAGGACTTTTTCCAAATGGTGGGACGTATTTCCGGAAAGAAACATTGGCAGTTACCCATGCTCAAGCCGGGTCCAATGGTCTTTTCCTATATTCTGCTTTATTGGGCCAAATTGACGGGAACCTATCCGGTGATCACGCCCGGATGGATGCGTACCTTTATGGTCGATTGGACCTATTCGTGTGATAAAGCGCGAAAAGAACTTGGATATCAGCCTGTCTCTTTGGAGGAAAGTTTGAAAAAGACTTGGGACTGGCTTCTTAAAATCAAAAAATGATCCTTGCAAAATAGTATTCATGGTCTATAATATATTTAGAGATGTACATTCTTTAAAAGAAAGGAAGAAAAGACCATGAAACTGTCTGATAATAATTGTCACGAAAATGAGGGGGCGATCCCTTCTGAAAAAAAGATACTTCTTGGCCTCGGACTGGATAATGACGATGGTCAGAAACGTTTAACGCGTGGTAAAAATTTTACGCTATGGGGCGGTTCGGAAGAGACACACGCCCTCATGCAGGAAACGGTTATTAAAGTCAACGAAGAACTTCAGCATCATGGCAAAACAATGGACGATGTTTCCCTGCATGAACTGGGCGATATCGTTCAAGAGGTTAGTGAAAAGGTTGGAACCAAAAGAATCAATCGGAAGAAATCTTGATTGCCATTACAATTCAATTCCGGGAATTAGATAATGCATATAATCTTTATTTTTCCTTTTATATGTTTTTTGTGGGGTTTGATAGTTGAAAATTTCCGGACGAAGGCTGTTATCGTTTAGTGTGATCAGGACAAAATTTATTTCCAATAAAAGCGAGATCAATTCTTTTGTTTGATTTTGCAACCCGAAGTATTTTATCTGACAGGGAAAATTTGTATTACAACCGATATAAACTTCAACTCGAACCGGTAAAAATTCATAGAAGTATTCCGTTTCCGTGGCGATAGTTGCTTCATATCGTTTTTTTATAGCGTCCATTTTGTTTTTCTTGAGGGTTCCAACTAACTTCCAGGCCGGATAATCTTTACCATCAAAGGGGATTCGGGTAATTTCCGGTTCAAAATCATAGTTGGCAAGGAGGTTCTTGAGTGTTCCGGATAATCCTCCCAAGGCCGGAAATCCACTAATGACACACGGTTTATCAATACCACTTTCTTGTAATTTTTCTGTTTCTCCGGTATTTAGTTTGAAGAGATTATTAGCCATCTCTTCTATATTCAGATAGGACAATTGTGTTTGGCCTTCAATTACGGTATAGTTCCATACTCCATTTTGGTCACAAACCACATCCAGACGATTTTCATTTACGTCATTGGACTGATTCACCTTGGCGTTCTGGGGAAGCATTTTAACATGAAGTCGAAATGAATTCCATTTTAAAGGTGACTTTAAATCGTAAACATTATTTTCTTTGGACGGTGGGGTTAATGCAGATTTTTGTGTAGTTCGATGGGATAATTCCTGATATTTTCCTGTCCCTTTATAGATTTCGTTAAAAAGGTGGAGTTCCAGTTGTATTTCCGTCGAAAAAGAGGGAAGCTGTTCGATGGTATCAATAGCGCTTTTTAAACAATTAATTGCTGTTCCTGTTGGCGGAGAAGATTTCGAGGTTTGATCTTTATTGTTCTGTTCGGAATTGGAAGAAAACAGAAGATTGGACCTGCCTACCAAAAAAATTATCAATAATACAATTGATACAATTCCTACAATGTGTCTTTTTTGACTAAAAAATGGTTTGTTTTTCATTTCTGTTCCTTTGTTTTTGATTAAAATTCGCAAGTCTGACCCTCCTAAATGCCGAAAACGATTATTGGATAAAAGTCCTTTCATGTTTGGCAAGGAGATTCGTTCCCCCCCATGATACTGAACAGGTCTGTTGACCAGTTCAGTATCATGGGGGATTTTAACGAAAAATGTATAGTAACCTTTTTAAGGGTTTTATTCCAGTCCAAATTTCGTAAAAACAGTAGATATCAATTTGGGGAGAACCTTATGCGGTACAAATTATTAATTTTGGCGTTGATGATGGTCATAGCAGGAGGAGCCGGGCCTTTTAGTGGCCGCTATGCACGTATGAATCAACTTTATCCGGGTGTAACCGGACCCGGACCGGGCGTTATCGGTGTTGGCGGAATGGGCGGCAGTGATTCCAGCTCAGGTCAAGCCAAGTATGGTTATGGTGACGGAATGTTCGGTCAACAGACCAATGCTCAGGTTACGTTCAAAGGACCTGAAGATAAAGGCTCTGGTATGACAGTTTTGTGGGATATTGCTCAGTATGGTTTGTTTGATTCCGAACCTTTACAGTGTCCTGGCAGTCAAAATTTCGAGATGGGCAAAGCCTATCGTCTGAAACTGACTTTTCCATCCACGGAAAAAGCCGATCAGATTCTCTATCCGACACTGGAAATCAATCAGATGACAGTTCGAACTCGTTCCTATTTGGAACACAATGCAATTCCTGTTTCAGTAACGGCCAATGATTTGGATCAAGTTAAGAACGATCATTTTGTAACCAAGGTTATTTATCTTCCTTCTCCTGAATTCCAGAATCTGGCCATTGCCGGTGGTGTCGATACCATTGTCAATACACAACTTCCTGCCGGATCCGATCCGGTTATCGAAGCACAACATCGTGGTGCCGTTTTGGCCGTTTTACGTATTGGTAATAGAAACCTTAATCTGCCCGGATCGGAAGGCGCCAATGAATTGTCTATTGGCGAGCAGAACGGACGTGTTCCGCAGATCCCGATTTCTGGTGTCAATGTTCCTGCCTTTGGAACACCCAATACGTTGACCCCCTATGGCGTTACCGGTCCTGCCGTCCTTCCACCTCCTGGTCGTGGTCGCGTTGCACCACGACTGATGGAACCAATGTCGCCCATGCCCTCCACCGATGCCCCTGTTGTTTCTCCAAAATGGAGTGGAAATAATTTTTAATCGAATTATTTTGACGACTATTCAACCCGGATGATTTTACTTTCTTCCGGGTTTGTTAATTTGATTTCGGTTAAATTAATCACCTTTAGATCAATAAAGAGAGTTTATTCCATGGAAGTCAGAAATTCAATATCAGGAAATGTATGGTCATTACTCCTTTTTTTTATGATGATGACTGGGATTGGTTTTGCCCAGGATCATGATCGAAATTATATTCGACCTGCTGCGGAACCGACGGGGGTCTTCGCCGATCTCGCTGCGGTACAACAGGAACTTCCGGAATACTTTCAGTCCGTTAAGTTCAATCTCCCGGAAGGGGTTTTGGTCAGTTTGGCTGGTCCTGAAGGCTTTGTTAGTAATGAAAAAACAAATACCTTTGGTATGGCACTTCGTACGGTATATCGATTTCGGCTTTCACGAATTCCTTTTCAAGTAGACAAGGAATTGTACCCCACCCTGGAAGTTGTCAATCGACTCTATCCTCCGGAAGGGGATGAAAATAAATTCCCGATTATTGTCGATATAACCCAGGAAGATATCATGTTAGCTGCCGAGGGAAACCTGGTTACACGTGTCGTCTTTCTGGAAAACCCGGAAGGGGCTTTACCTGTTTCGACCAATACCACAAACCAAAAAATCAGTTTGGAAGTTAGTAAAGGTGCCGATCCTGTTGCTTCTGCAGAACAGTATGGCCCTGTGATGGCCATACTGCGTATGGGAAGTCGGATCCCCATGGGAACTCCTCTCGAAGAAACGAAGTTCTATTTTGGACGGCCACCCTTTATTATTGATAATAATTTATCAACAATGGAAGCCGTTACGAAGTAAATCAGTTTCCAAGTGACTGGAGTGGCGCGGGAATTCTTCCGCCAAAATGAACGAATTCATTACTTGCTCCACAATTTCTGATTTCCAGAATAGGAGACGCGCCAAAAAGACCACCGAAATCGACTTTGTCGCCAGCAACTCCTCCAGGAATCGGTACGAGACGTGTGGCGGTTGTTTTGTTATTAATAACACCAATCGCCATTTCATCGGCCATCACAGCGGCTATTGTTGCCGGAGGGGTATCGCCCGGTATTAGAATCATATCGAGACCGACACTGCAAACGCTGGTCATTGCTTCCAGTTTTTCCAGGACAAGGTGTCCTTTTTCAACGGCATCGGCTAGAGTAGCATCTTCCGAGACCGGTATAAAGGCGCCACTCAATCCACCAACGGAACTTGATGCGAACAGACCTCCTTTTTTAACGGCATCATTAAGCATGGCTATTGCCGCTGTCGATCCAGGGGCTCCGACATGATCGATACCTAATGTCTTTAAAATTTCACCGATACTATCACCAACGGTTGGGGTTGGAGCCAGAGAGAGGTCAACGATACCAAAGGACGTATCAAGTCGTTCGGCGACTTCACGTCCTATGAGTTCGCCAACCCGGGTTACTCGAAAACTGGATATTTTTATCTCTTCCGCAAGATCGGCCAGGGTCAATTTTTTATTTTCCTGTTTAGCAGACGCTATTTTACGCCGCAATGCGCTATCGACGACTCCAGGACCGGAGACTCCTATATTAATGGCCGCCTCTGGTTCACCGGCTCCCATATAGGCTCCGGCCATAAAAGGATTATCTTCCGGAATATTGGCAAATACGACCAACTTCGCGGCGGCAAAGCCACGACGCTCCGTATCCGCTTCTGCTATTTTGGGTATGATATGACCCAATTGATGGAGCGCGTCCATGTTGATTCCCGCTTTTCGAGACGCTGCGTTTACAGAAGAACAGACTCGTTTTGTCTTGCTCAATACTTCCGGAAGTGAATCCAAAACAACTTGCGCACCATCGGATATTCCTTTTTGAACAAGTGCGGTAAAACCTCCGACAAAATCGACTCGGCAGAGTTCCGCAACATGATCCAGTGTCTCGGCCAAACGAAGGGCTCCCGTCTGACTGTGCCCCGCCAATATAACGGAAGCTGGCGATATCGCGATCCGCTTGTTTGTTACCGGTATCCCGTATTTCTCTCCCACGAGATCGCATATCTCCACCAATCGGCTTGCCCTTGACATAATTTTATGATGCACTTTTTTACACATCTGTTCGACATTAGGCGTCGCACAGTCATTTATATTAAGTGCTAATGTTACCGCTCGAACATCTAAATGTTCCGCATGCAACATTCGTATCGTTGAAAGGACTTCATCGGTATGAAGCATGATTGTTTCTCCGTTATTTTTTGTAATATCAGGTATCCAACCGAATTTGATTGGTCGCCACAAATATATTATTATGTTGAAGGCGAACAGTAAAGTCGAGTTCGTTTCCCAACTCTTCCAGATCTAATTGTATATTTTTTATATCATGATGGGAATCGATTTCGACCTGACTGATTAAAACGAATTCATTATTGGAAGTTATGTTACCGTAAAGGTCGAGAATATTAATCTCTTTTCCAGATAAATATTGGCTAAAGGCGGCTACTATCGATTTACGATCTTTTCCAAA
This sequence comes from uncultured Planctomycetaceae bacterium, assembly GCA_964442735.1. GTDB lineage: Bacteria > Planctomycetota > Planctomycetia > Pirellulales > Thermoguttaceae > JAUNBG01. Next base: position 23,383 of record CAYUAP010000039.1, read on the forward strand.
CGCCGTAATAACATAGATATCTGGCTTGTTTTCCTCCTGCTTTTCAGCGGAGGGAGGCATGGCGCTTATCATTATTTGGCAGTCGTAAAGCGATTCCGTTTGAAGAATATTCTCCTTCAATTCTTCAACGTTCCATTCCTCTTTCAAGGTAAACATCATTATCAGTGTAAAATAACCGTTTAAAACGGTTTGACTACACGATTCGATATTACCGCCAAGATCGGAAATTGTGGTACTAACTCCCGCAACGATCCCAGGTCTGTCTTCTGACATGACATTGATTACATATCCGTGTTTCATATTCGTTCCATTTAGTATTGATTGTCTATTATGTCAACCGCATATGGTATATAATAACATATTTTTCTTTTTATACAATATAAAAAGAGTGTAACTTTAAAAAGGGGATGGAATTGACTGGAATATGAATATCTTGTCCATATCTTCCAAATGGGCTGAAGTGCTTCTCTACTCCATATTCTCTTCAATACTCTCTATTTTTAGGCTTTTATCAAATATTTGACAATTAAGTGTAACTATTGAATTTGGGTATTTTATATCAAGATATTTTTATTTATGTCAGGGTGAAATTTCGGAAAAGCCAAAAGTTTCCGGTTGTTACAGTGATTTTTCCTGGTTTAAATACAAATTTTTAAAAAAGAGGGATTGAATTTGGGTTTTTGTTTTAGTATACTCAAGAAGTATAACCATTTTAGGCGGTAGTCCGACCGTCTTCCGGTTGACGAAAGACGGTGGTAGTCCGTTCATTTGCCAAAAACAATTAAAAGGAGATTTTTATAATGGAAACGATTTCAAGAAGACAATTTATTGGGAGCTCTGTCATTGTGGGAGCCGCAGCCCTTGGAGTGCGAGGAGTTCATGTAAACGCCGCAGAAGAAAAGGCGTTAAGCGCCAATGAACAATTAGGGGTTATGGTTATGGGATGTGGCGGTCGTGGAATAGGGAGTCATGTTCAACAATTTCTTGGCGACCCGCGAACAAAAATTCTATGTATTGCCGATCCTGATATAACGCATTTGGAAAAAGCGGCTGCCATTATCAAAAAGAAACAGGGTTTTGAACCGAAACAGGTCCGCGATATGCGGGAAGGACTGACCGTCTCCGGTATAGATATTGTCAGTTGTGCGTCTACGAATCATTGGCACGCTCTTTGTGGTGTATGGGCAATGATCGCCGGTAAAGACGTCTATATCGAAAAACCAATTTGTCATAATATCCATGAAGGAAAAGCGTTAATTGCTGCCGCAAAGAAGTATGGTCGTATGTGCCAGGTTGGATCACAATGTCGTTCGAATCCTGCGATTCAGGATGGTATTAAATTTGTTCATTCGGGTGGTATCGGAGATGTCAAACTGGTTCGGGGACTCTGTTATAAACGCCGTAAAGCTATTGGCCCACTCGGCAAATATCCGATTCCGAAGGAAGTCGATAATAATCTGTGGTCCGGACCGGCACCTGTCATTGATCCCTGTACAAGAAAAGAGTATCATTATGATTGGCATTGGCAACGTCTGTATGGCAATGGTGACTCCGGAAATCAGGGTCCCCATCAGACCGATATTGCCCGAACGGCACTCGGTGTCAACGAATTCCCCTCCAGTGTTATTACCTATGGTGGTCGTCTCGGTTATGATATCGAAATGAAGAACCCCAATTATGTCGATGCCGGTGATACCGCCAATACAGAAATTGCTATTTATAATTATGATGATGGTAAAACACTTGTTTTCGAGACCCGTGGTCTGGAAACCGAAGCACTCAACGGTGCAAAAATCGGTGTCGTCGCCTATGGTACCGAAGGATACTGGGTCCAAATCGAATATGGTCATACGGCAGCCTATGATCTCAATGGTAAACTGATTAAGGAATTCAAAGGCGGGTCCGATAATCTGCACTTTAATAATTTTATTACCGCTTGCTTGAAACGCGATTATTCTATGCTTAATGCCGATGCGCGATGCGGATATCTTTCTGCCGGATTGGCCCATCTGGCGAATATCTCCTATTATTTAGGCGAACAGAATAAAGTTTCTGTTGACGAAGCGCTTAAAATTATTAAAGATGTTCCCGGTCACGATAATAACGAAGATACGTTCAAGCGAACAGTAGCCCATCTGGAGGCCAATCAAGTGGATCTCAAGAAGACACCATTGTCTGTCGGTCCTATGCTTAAGTTCGATCCGAAGAAAGAACATTTTATCGATAATGCTGACGCAATGAAACAGGAAACCCGTGAATATCGCGGCGAATTCGTTGTTCCGGATGCTGAAAAAGTATGATGTCAGAACCTTTTTCTATTATTAAGTGGAAGGAAAAATATGAAAAGACGTAAATTTTTACAAACGGTACCTGCCGTTATGGTAACGGCACCCATCTTGAACTCGCTTGGATCGTGCCTCTTGTTTGCCGATGATGGACAATTTAAACGACCCGTCTTAACTCCCTCGAATGAAATCGAATTGGGAGGTTTGTTCGGCAAGGCATATGATATGTCGTTGGCCCGTTTAACACGTAAACCCTTTGATACGAATTTTATTCTGGCTGACCTTAACTTCAATCAGAAGCGTATGTTTACCAATTTCAGTGGTGATATTTCTGGACGTTTTATTGAAGTTGCCTCCTTGACCTCAAAAAAGAATCGGCCACAGCCCGACTGCTTGGCGGAAGTTATCGATAAAGCGCCTGATTTTCAGAAGGCGGATGGACATTTCGGTGCTCCCGTCGAATGGATGAAGCCGATGGACACGAATGTCGATACGAATCAGGCGGTTATGATGCCGATACTATGGGGTAACGGTCGAATATTCCTCGGTCTGCTGGCTGCCTGGGAACGGTTCGGAAACGAAAAGGCGCTCGAATCGGCCAAAAAATTGGGCGATTTCTATATCAATACCGTAATCAAGCGATTTTGTGACCCGAAGAGAATGGCAGAATATCAGAAGGATTCAGTCGGTTACGCATCAGCATATGTGACATGTGTTTTTCATGGAATCGAAGGTCTGGTCCGTTGCTGGCGATTGACCAGAGAACGTAAATATCTGGATGCGGCAATTAAAATGGCCGATTTCCATGAACCCTTCGATGTTTTACCGGTCCGCCATAGTCATGGTAGTTTGAGTGCGCATGAAGCCCTCATGATGCTCTATGAAGAAACAGGTGAAAAACGTTTTCTCAATCGAGTGGTTTCCCGATGGGAAAAAGCGGTTGGCGACGGTTATATTAATCCCTGTGGTTCCGTTCTGGAATTCTTCTTTATCACGAATAGCCATCATGATGAAGGTTGTTCTGAAGCCGATTGGCTCCGATTAAACCTAATGCTCTGGCGCAATACCGGCCATACACGATATCTGGATATGGCCGAACGACTGTTATACAATGGTTATTTAGCAAATCAGTGGCCGACTGGCGGGTTTGGTCATCGAGTTGTCGGATACGATGAAACCGGGCCTTTTTCCTGGCGTAAACCGGCGGCGGAATCGGTTTGGTGTTGCAGTTTCCATTGCCCGTTGGGGCTTTATGAATTTAAAGAATACCTCGCTGTCTCTAATGGTAATACCGTGTATTACAATTTTCCGACTGATTTCAAAGCTCCTGTTAAAATCGGTGATTCCACAATGTTTTTCATTTCAAAATCATTGTCGGCTACAGATAACGTTCCGATTCGAACCTCGTTCCGATTGGAAGGTAATGCGAACGCTGCTGCTTCCATTGCCCTGCGCGTTCCGGAATGGGCCGACAAGGTCGTGATCCAAATGAATGGTAAAAACTTGGCAGGCAAGATTATCGACGGATATTTCTATCTGACGGAACCTGTTAAAGTCGGTATCGAATTGACCGCTTCTTTTGTGGGACAAACCTATCTGGAAACTCGACGTCTCAAAAAACAGGCGATTCCAAAAACACTACCTGCCACGATGGAAGGTGTCGTCTTAAAGAGAGGTCCTTTTATCCTGATTTCCAAGGAGAGTACCGGAGAAAAAATCGAGTCATTAACCGTTTCTGTAAAGAATGGACAGATTCAAGTGCCCGATTCACTCGGCTGGTTTGCCAATATGAGCTATCAGGAACAGGATAAACCGCATACCTTCGTTTTCAACGTCGATTTTAAATAATCGATTTTAAAGAGAAAAAGTGATTTATTTGTAGGGCGGATATTATCGCCCTACTGATATATGTTTTGCGTAAACCCTTTTATTAACCAAAAAACACAATATTTCAATATTAATTACGGTTTAGGAGATTAATTACGATTCAGGAGACTTGGACTATCCGCCTAATTGTTTTCTAAACGAGTTTTTTCCATTGTATGAGCAGGTTAAACGCTTCCAGAGGGGATATTTTACTCAAGTCAATTGATTTCAGTTCATCTACAACCGGATGATCTTCCGGACCAAACAGAGAGAATTGAACACGTCTTGCGGCAGGTTCCTTAATTTTCTTCTTCGTTTTTTTTCCTTCTTCTCCCGTTCGCTCCACTTCATTCCAAGAAGAATTTTGTAATGCGTTACGAATGGCGGAATCGGCCATTTCAAGATGGGACTGTTCCAGTTCCGTTAAAATATCTTTTGCGCGTCGAATGACTTCCCTGGGAACTCCGGCTAATCGCGCGACATGAATACCATAACTTTTATCTGCCGCACCAGGAACTATTTTATGTAGGAAAACAATGTCGTCATTCACTTCACGAACCGCAACATTTAAATTACTAATTCCGTCAAAAGTCGAAGCCAGTTCGGTCAACTCGTGATAATGGGTGGCAAAAAAAGTACGACATTCAATTTTTTCATGCAGATATTCGACAATGGCCCAAGCTAGTGAAATACCATCATAGGTACTGGTTCCCCGACCAATTTCGTCCAGAATAACTAAACTGTTCGACGTTGCACCGTTGAGAATACGAGCAGTTTCAATCATCTCAACCATAAAGGTACTCTGTCCTCGCGTTAGTTCATCAGACGCTCCCACTCGTGCAAAAATACGATCAACGACACCAATTGTCGCTTCCTGTACCGGAATAAAGGATCCCATTTGCGCCATAATGACGAGGAGTGCAATCTGACGGATAAAGGTACTTTTTCCTGCCATATTGGGTCCGGTAATCAAATGAAGGGTTCCCTGCTCGGAATTACAAAATGCGTCATTGGGAACAAAAGTACCGGACTGTTCGATTACCTCCAAAACGGGATGACGCCCATCCTTTATACTCAATATTGGATCCGAAACAATTTTGGGTCGAGTATAATGACGAATCTTCGCGAGAAGAGCCAATCCAATTAAAGTGTCCAGATGGGCCAGAACACCCGCATTCCGTTGAATCTTCGAGCGAACGGTCATAACTTCCTTCTGTAATTGCGACAGAATTTCGAATTCCAGTTCGAGTGATTTTTCCTCCGCTTTGAGGACCTTTTCTTCATGGAGACGAAGTTCTTCCGTTATATATCGTTCCGCATTTTTTAAGGTCTGTTTTCTAATATAATCTGTAGGTACTTTATCCGCATTGGCACGGGTAATCTCGATAAAATAGCCGAATACATTCGTATAGCCCACTTTAAGTGTGGTAATTCCCGTTCGTGCCGATTCCTTCGCCTGATAATTCAGAAGCCATTCCTTGCCTCCCTTTTGCAGTTCCCGGTATTCATCCAGATCTTTTGAATATCCATTATTGATAAATCCTCCTTCTTTATAGTTTAGAGGAACGTCTGGATTAAGAGCTGAAGACAATTTCAGTCCCATTTCCTCCAGGACATCAATACTGGAATAGAGTGTTTTCAAGAGGGACGACTGGCATTGCGCTAAAAAATCACGAAAGATCGGCATTATTTGAAGTGTTTTTCCGATACAGAGGAGGTCCCTTGGTGTCGATCGCTCCTGAACAACCTTGGCCATAATACGTTCGAGATCGTGGACACGGCGAAGCGTCTCCGCGATTTTTTCCGTATTTTCACCCTGATGGATTAGTTCTTCAATAGCATCCTGACGAACTTCGATCTGCCGAATATTTGTCAGGGGATAGGTCAGCCATTCGGCGAGAAGTCGGCTTCCCATGGAGGTGGAGCAGTGATCCAATATGGCCAAAAGGGAACCTTCCCGGCGATGTTCACGACTTGTTTGTACCAGTTCCAGACTTCGGCGACTTGCCTCGTCTATCTCCATCTGGCCTCCAGAACGATAGGGAACAAGAACTTCAATATGTTCCAGCGACTGCTTTTGGGTCTCTTGAAGATAATTCAGGACGGCCCCTGCCGCCGAGAGTGCGTAGAAATCGTCCGATTGTGTAAAACCAAAACCTTCCAGCGTCTGAACACCGAAATGACGTAATAAAAGTTCTTTAGCTGTTATTACAGTAAAAGTCCAGTCCGGACGGAGGGTAACCAGAATCTTCTCGGTCAGCCAGGCAGGCAAAAATCCGTTGAGTCCATCTGGAATGAGAGTTTCCGAAGGCGCAATCCGTCCTAGTTGGTCGAAGAGTTCTGAATAGGGAATCGCGGCCGCATGAAATTGACCGGTTGATAATTCACACCAGGCAAGACCAACTATTTCGTTGGGGGAAATATAGGAGAGATCCCCTTCGTCTAACGGAAGTTCGGACCCTTTTCCCATATTCGAATGAAATTTGGCAATATGAGCGTCTTTTACCGCTTTTTTGGGGAACCAAGAGACGGCCGCAAGAAAATTTGCCTGACGTGGATCAAGAATGGCCTCGTCTGTTACCGTTCCGGGGGTAACGATTCGAATTACTTCTCTTTTAACAATCCCTTTAGCTTTTTTGGGATCTTCCATCTGTTCACAAACGGCAACTTTAAAACCACTGGAGATCAATTTGGCCAGATAACTCTCTAACTGATGATGGGGAAAACCTGCCATGGGTGTTGCGTTTACCCCTTTATTACGATCCCGAGTTGTAACCGCAATTCCCAAAGCATCGGCTGCTTTATAGGCATCATCAAAAAAGAGTTCGTAAAAATCCCCCATTCGAAACAATAAAAGCGCGTCTTTCGCTGCCTGTTTGGCGTCAAGATATTGCTTCATCATGGGAGTGGCTTCGGAATTGGTTTCGTCCATTTAACATTATACTCTAAAGGTTTAAAAACATTATACTCTAAAAATATAATTATATCGATAATTTAAAATCTGACAACATTCTATTACTCTTTCTTTTAGTTGTTGATTTTTTGGAAATAAACGATATAATTATAATTATATACAATTCTGTAAAATGATAAAGGCGATAGAAAGAAGACGACATGACACGAGTGGCCGTATTGGGACCAAATGATTGTCCGGATGATAACCGGACGAGCGCAAAAAAAGACGGATCGGGCAATGGACCGTCTAAAGATAATGAATACGTAGAATCCGGCTTAAAAAAGAATGGAGAGGACGATATTCTTCTCCGGCCGAGTCGAATGTTCGAAATGGTTGGACAACGGGAGGTTTATGCCCGTATAGAAATTGTGGTTCAAGCGGCACGTAAACGGGGAGAACCGTTGGGGCATATATTATTTGATGGTCCTCCGGGCCTTGGAAAAACGACCTTCGCCTATTGTATTCCCAAGGAATTGGGAGTTCCACTCCAAATCGGTAATGGAGCGACTCTGCGTGCCCCTAAAGATCTGGTCCCTTTTTTAACCAATGCGGAAGAAGGGTCCGTTCTTTTTATCGATGAAATACATCGAATGCAGAAGGCGGTTGAGGAATTTCTTTATCCGGCAATGGAAGATTTTCGAATCGACTTGACCTTGGGGGAGGGTGTGAATGCACGGACACTCAATTTACAATTAAAGCCGTTCACTCTCATTGGGGCGACAACGCGGACCGGTCTCATATCCGCTCCACTTCGTGATCGATTTCACCTTCGAGAACATCTTGATTTCTATACGGAAGAAGAACTAGCTGAAATTGTACGTCGAAACGCATTGAAATTACATGTTGAAATGGACGATGAATCGGCTACGGAAATTGCCCGACGGAGTCGGGGAACTCCACGTTTGGCTAATAACAGACTACGCTGGGTTCGCGATTACGCCGATGCTCGGGCCAATGGTACGATTAGCCTGTCTGTGGCTAAAGATGCACTGACTATGCAGGGTATCGATATATTGGGCCTGGATAATCAAGACAGAAAATATATGGAAACCATTCTTCGGGTCTTTAAAGGTGGTCCTGTTGGCGTCGAGTCCGTGGCCCATACCATGAATTTGGCCCCCGATACCCTGGTTGACGAAGTTGAACCGTTCCTGCTCCGAAGTGAATTGATTATTCGAACGCGTCTCGGAAGAAAATTAACCGAAAAAGGCCTGCTCCATTTAGGAGCCGATCCTTCTAAATATGACGACTTCTATCCACCAAGAGGAAGAACTCCTTCCTTTTTCGAAAATGACAAAACACCGCCTCCCGGCTAGATTCGAGTGACGTCAGACTTTACTCCGCGCCTTTTTTCAGGACCGACTTTTACAAAAAAATGGAATGATATTATACTGTACAACGTTATAAATTCGATATTTTCTGGGAGCGCGAACGTCTCGTCATTCTCCAAAACAGGCGTCTCGCCTGTTTTAAAAAATAGACTTTTAAAAAATAGACTTTTAAAATGACCTTGAGTATATTATCTTTTTTACCAACCACAGGTAGGGAGGTCTAAATGCTACGCTTTATATATACTGAAGATATACTAAAGATATGCTGAAGAACTTTTATGCTGAAGAATTTTTAAAAAGTTCCTCAACACCCATCAAAAACTTTTATTGGGAACCACCGTTCTCAATTCAAGACCTAACAAGTTTTCAACTTTACAGAATGGCTTTACAGAATGGTGGCAAGTTGTATGGATTAAAGATCCAGATCGATGGGCATATTTTGTGCACTGGTACCGCCGTCGACAACGAGTCGTTCACCAGTCATCATACGGGACTCGTCCGAGGCCAGAAACATAACGACGGCCGCAATATCGTCTGCATGGGCTTCCCGACCGAGGGGGACATTTTTCCTCCTTCGAATTGCCGTTTCCTCCGATAAAGCAAGCCAGCGGTCCGTATAAATATAGCCGGGAGCCACAGCATTCACACGAATCCCATAGGGAGCCAGGTCGATTGCCATGGAACGAGTCAGAGCATCGATTCCCCCTTTACTGGCACAGTAGGCGGTTCTATTACGAATGGCTCGTGTCGATACATTTGAACTAAAATTTACGATAACTCCTGATTTCTGTTCGATCATCATATGGGCTGCCTTTTGCGCACAATAGAACGAACCATATAAATTGGTTCGGACCGTCTTGTCAAATTCCTCGAAGGGAAGATCTAAAAAGGTATAACCACAACATTGAATGACTGCATTATTGATTAATATGTCCAAGCGTCCATATATTTCCTTGATTTTATTGAATAGATGGTCAATATTGGCACGTTCGGAAAGATCGGCCGCAATCGGAAGAAATTTGGTATATCCCTTGGAACGAAGAATTTCCGATCCTTTTATCGTTGATTTTTCTGTGGATCCATTTATACAAACTGTTGCTCCTTCCTGAAGGAAACATTCGGCTATTCCCAATCCGGTATTACGACTTGAACCGGTAACCAATACAATTTTATCTTTAAATTTCATTTTTTTGGATACTCCTTGTTTTAATCATTCATTTCTAATAAAGTCTTCCATTTTTATACTTCCGTTTTGAAAACGGACCGTTCCATCGGCCATTCCGATATGGGCTCCACGATTAAGATGTTTACTGCCAATTCCCTCCGGAATCTGATTGATCGGATTTTTCACAGCTTGCAGATCGATATCCTGGTCTGGATCCATCCAACAAAATGATTGCGAACGCTCGACGATTAGTATTTTATTCGAGTCCTCTTCACGTAATTTTGTCGACACGGATCCGGGAAAAAATGTATTTGGACCTGTTACAACCGAACAGGAACATCCTCCACTCGATAGACAATGATAAATCATATGTTCTTTATGAAATTGAGAATTCCATTCACTGTTCCATGGTTCATCCATTTTGATTTTATTATAGACGGATACCTCGTTATCATATTCCTTAAAATAGGGAAGTAACAGAACACGCCAACTGTGAAGACGTCTTCCCTGACTGTCTGTTGTATATGCGGGAGGTAAAGTTCCATATTGATCTTGATAATTGTGCATTGCTACTAAAATTTGGCTGAATTCCCTATCACATAATTGGCGAAAATCATATGCGGATAAAATATTCAAAAGATTTGAGATACCGATTATTCCTATAAAAACAGCTCCAATGAAAAGTTGAAAGGCCAGCGATAATAATTTTATTGTCTTTTTTACGGTTAATTGAGATCCTTCGGAAGGCCGAAAATACCCCCACCGCAGAATATAGGCTTGATGGTCAAGATCTTTTTTCTTTATTAAAAGGAGAATACAGAACAGCATCGGAAATAGAAGTCGATATGTTGTTAATGGAAATTCCAACACCAACCATACGAGCGAATGTAATATATCAAATACTAAAAGAAAAATAATGGCCTGAAAAAAACCAAAACGGCGATACAAAAACTCAAAAATCAAATAGACGCCCAAGGAGAATAAAAGAGTGGCCAATATCAGGCAAAGAATTGGCAAATTCGATTTTTCCCAATGTCCGGAATACCAGACCTTAATCTGCATTACGCTAAATATTACCAGTAAAACAGGTGTAATATACCATATAATGGTAAATTGTACAAAAAGGAGACAATTGGCCCAAATATAGATCTTTTTTTCTTGTGGTTCGGACATGGAAAACCTCTCTTTGACGAATTGTATATTCGAAAATGTACTATTGTAAACATCATGATTACATATATGCGATTAACGACCTGTTATACAATCCAATTTTGAAGTGTCAATCCTGTATTATTATGGGACTATTGTTCCTGGTTTTTCCCCTTTTTCATTGACTTCAATTATGATCGGCCAATAAATTCTGTAGCGATTCCAAGGACTGCGGTATTGCCTTTGTCGAGCCAATTGTTGTCACGAAATTTGTATCACCATTCCATCGGGGAACAATATGCCAATGTAAATGACCCGGTAGTCCGGCTCCGGCCACTTGTCCCAAATTTAAACCGACGTTAAATCCGGCCGCATTCATTTCCTTTTCCAGTCGGGAAACCCAATAGGTTAACTCGTCCGAGATCTCCTTCCATTCTTCCGGAGTTAAAAGGTCCAATCGTGAAATGTGTCTCTTGGGGGCAACTAATAAATGGCCATTATTATAGGGAAATCGATTTAATAGTACAATAACATTTTTCGTTCTGCGGAGGATCAATCGGTCCTTTAACTCCTCGACACCGCAGACTGCTCCCTGACATATAAAGCAGCCCGGATCGCCAGCGGGCAAAATCGGAAGTCGCTTCGGATCTTCCTTCTGTTCCTTCGCCTTCTTGTTGTCCGAGGTTACGTATGCCATACGCCATGGCGCCCAAATAATATCCATTCTACTTTTTTGTTCTTCTTCCGTCATGAAAAAACCTTCTCTACCATGAAATTTCAATAGATGATAATATTAAAATCCGTTTTTCCGGATCAACTTCTATTATAACATACAAATTTATGTTATTTAAGGGGTATAACTTTTATTTCGATTTTTTTATTTTAAAACCAAAGGGTCTAAAACCCCCATTTTTCAGATGCCCAAGTTTGTAACCATTCACGAACGATTTTGGAACCGCGGATATCACGGATAAACACAGATAATCTGCCGTAAAATACAATATTTTACAATAACAAACTAAACATTTTTATCTGTTATAATAAATAATTTTATCATAAAAAAGTTTGTTTGCCAAAAAACTATCCATGGTTTCACTTTATATCCGTGAATGGTTACTCAATGAAAAGGTTTTCAGACGCGGTTACAGGCCGGGATTCTAAAAAAGTAAAAAACAATTGACATTTCAGTTTTAGAATATTATAATGATTATAAAGAATATAACCATGACTAATTCGTACAAAATTTTGAGGTCTATAAATATCAACAATATGAAGAACAAAGAACAAAAAGAGAGGTCTTAATGAAAACAATCGTAAAACTTTTCGTATTCTTTTTCTGTATTTTTCTTTTACAGAACAATTTCTTTTTTTCGGTATTTTCGGAAGAAGAGAGTGAAAATGTGGCACGATATTCGGATAGAACGGGCAGACGAGCGGGGGAGAAGAAGACGTTGAGAATAAAGGGAATAGATTACACGTTCTGTTGGTGTCCTGCTGGTACATTTATGATGGGGAGTCCGGAATCAGAAAAGAATCGAGAAGATGACGAAAAACAACATGAAGTCAGACTGACCGAGGGTTTTTGGATGTTGGAGAGTGAAGTAACGCAGAGTATGTGGGAGAGTGTGATGGGGACCACCATACAAGAGCAGACGAACAAAAATACCCTTTCTCCAAAGCTTTATGGAGTAGGTCCGGATTACCCCATGTATAACGTGAGTGGGGCAGAGAGTATCGAATTTTGCAAGAAGTTGAGTAAACTGTCACAAAGCGAGATACGATTACCAACGGAAGCGGAATGGGAATACGCATGTCGGGCAGGTAGTACCGGGGAATACGGAGGCACAGGAAACCTGGACGACATGGGCTGGTATGGGCACAAGGAAAAATACGGAGATAAACTTGGTAACAGTGGAGAACGAACACATGAAGTGAAGACGAAGCAGGCGAATGCTTGGGGGTTATACGACATGCACGGTAATGTGTGGGAGTGGTGTAATGACTGGTTAAGCGATTATCCGAGTGACGCAGTAACGGACCCAACGGATCCGGAAAGTGGCTCGATCCTGGTCAGTCGTGGTGGGAGCTGGTGCCACAGTGCCGGGGACTGCCGGTCGGCTTCCCGTTTTTGGCTCGCTCTGGGCTACCGATACTGCTACCGGTACTGTTACTCGGGCTTCCGCCTTGCTGCGGTTCCGAAGAATGGAGCTTGACGCGAGCGAAGTTTCGCGCCGGGCACAGGACGTGTCCACAGGCCGGAGTGTAGGTCGGAGTTACAGTTGCGGTAAACTCAAGGCGCGAGTCCTGATTCTTTCGGGGGATTGTTAAGGGAGTAGAGTACCCTAAACTGAATTAGCAAGGAGAAATGTAATACTTGAATAAAATGGGTAAAAATGAGTGCTATGTAATAGAGAGCATTTATAATAGCCAGAAGTGGTGATTCCGGATAGGAAAATTCTGAACTTTCTCAAGTTCAAAATTGCGATGAACAAAATAAATATACTCATAGATTGGATTGGAACCGAATTGCGAACTCAATACCGTTCCTATCGGTGGGTCACTGTCTGTAAACGAGACAGTAACGACCGCATTAGTAATCGACTTTCCATTCAGACCGTCAACAACATGCCCAAAAAGTGTCTACGGTTCGTTCGATTTCGCTCCTGTTTTTGAAAATAGGGAGATGCAGTTCGAGGCGATATTTGTGTCTTGTCCGATGTGGATTCTTCAGTCTTTTCGGACTTTTCCTTCTTGTCGGTCGGGTGTAATACAATATTCCATTCTTCGTTGCGAACAGAGTAAGGCGTCATTTCCGTACTTGAAAATCCGGCCAAACAGAAAGAATAAACAAGCGGCTTGTCCGGCGCGCCGTTCCAGAAAGAACACCCCTCCTTGTCCGAGTTTTTCATCATATTGGCAAGCCAGAAATCGCCCTTTCCAAAAGAGGAAGTTATCATAACATTCGGAAGTGGACAACCGTTGGGATCGGTAAATCGGAAACGTATCGTCTTGCCTTCTTTAAGTTGATAATCGAACTTCAGTTCTTTTTGATCCGGTCTAATCGGTATTGGTAACCGTTCACGAATGATTTTGGAACCACAGGTGAACACAGATGAACACAGATAGTTTGTCGTAAAATACAATAATTTACAATAACAAACTAAACATTTTTATCTATTATAATAAATAATTTTATCATAAAAAAGTTTGTTTGCCAAAAAACTATCCGTGAAAATCAGTGTTATCCATGGTTTCACATTATATCCATGGTTTCACATTATATCCATGGTTTCACATTATAT
>CAYUAP010000040.1:0-23559 GCA_964442735.1 uncultured Planctomycetaceae bacterium
GAGACGCCTGTTTTGTAGTATGCGGACGAGACGTCCGCGCTCCCGAGTAATGCCGAATTTATAACTTCGTACTGTATATCTGTGTTTATCAGCTTTTCCAAAATCGTTCGTGAATGGTTACGACTACTTTATAGTTCGAATTTTTATTTCATAATTAAAGAGATGGGATTCGTGAAGGTCGTCCTGATATTGATAGGAAAGAATTGCGGAACCGCCATCATCTTTACAATTGTAATCGAATGGTTTGTTGGTAAACGGATTGTTTGGAAGTGGAACAACATTAATATCTTTAAGATTTTTTGGTAATTTACAGTCTCCATTTTTTGCCGTCTGCCAGCGAATCGCCTCGATAATAATTTCACAAGCCGCCTTGGCCCGCATATTCAGTTCTAAAAAAACGATACTTGAGGTCGATGTGGGAATTTCCAAATTATCCTCAAAACAAACAGCCTTCAAAAATTCAATTGTATTTTTATCGGAAGTCATCTTCTCGATTCTTTTAAAATAGTTTTTTTCCATATTTTGTTCCAACACTCCATTTTTTGGAGAATCGATTATCTGAAGATAGAGTATTTTTTTCTGCTCAATAACATGGGTTCTTTCTCCAAGAAGAAAGAGAAGGACAAGCTCGTGATCTGTTAATTTATCGAAATTTTTCGGAGAACAATTCCATGTTTTCAGTTGTTTTAATGCGATCAAGCGCAGGGAAGCCAGTAAAGCATCCGATTCCTTTTGGTCATTACAAACTCGTTTTGCAAAAAAATCGTAAAGTTGTCGCGCCTTTTCTTCTGAAATTGCTTCGATTGGAGATACATTAAAGTCCTTGGGAACAGGAATATCATCGGAATTAAACATGGCAGTATCGCCGAGTTTATCTAAAGGCAATTGACGACAGGCCCATAACAGATTTGGTGCGTCATGTTGTATCAAGACTTTTAACAAAGAACGATGAATTTCTCCACGCAGTAACAAGGCGAGCGTTCGAAACGATTTATTTTGAATATTTCCGTTTTGTAAATGATTCATTAGTTCGATCATTCGTCGTATGTCCGCAATGGCTTCCGTTATATTTCCCTGCTTCAGATGAAAATCCAAATAATCTTTCATATAGCGTCTCAAGGGATATAGTCCCATATAGAGATTCGCAACAGCCTTGGGATTCGTATCGTCCCAATAACAAAAGTGACATTGTGCCGCTTCGTCGAGTTTATTCCAGAAGATATCCCATTTCTGATGAAAGGCGGTCACTATTTCCAGATTTTCATTAAACCACTGGTTGAGAAGTTTATCGTTTCGAAACGTCTGCTCCGACAAGAATGGCCAGTAGAGCAGTTTTAATTTCTCTAACATTTCTTCGTCCGCGGTACTCTTGATTTTCCTGGTCACGATTTTTTGATATTCTTCACACTTCTCCATTTCCATCGTTTGTTTTTTTTCATTTGCAGAAGTATGGAACAGGCGTCCCTATAAAAAAGGGCCGCATTTGCGTTCTTTTTTTCAGAATTTGTAAAAGTCAGGTCAAGTGGCGGTACGGAAATGTCTGGACAGGAAGGAGTCAAGTTTAATTTACAGGAGTAGGTATAGATATAGTTTTTTCCCGTAGGGTCCGCCGTATTTTCTATTTTCAGTTCCTGATATTTTACTTCCTTCGCAATGATATTTCCAATGTTGTCCAATACGAGTCCACAATAGGACAGAAGAAAAATCGATATAATCAAGCAACCATAATTTGTAAACTTTTTCATAAAAACACCTCTAAAACAAGATAAAAAGTGGTAACCGTTCACCGATATAAAGTGAAACCACCGATATAAAGTGAAACTACCGATATAAAGTGAAACCACTGATATGATGTAAAACTACTGATATGATGTGAAACCATGGATAACACAGATTTTCACGGATAGTTTTTTGGCAAACAAACTTTTTTATGATAAAATATTGATTATAATAGATAAAAATGTTTCGTTTGTGATTGTAAAAATTGTATTTTACGGCAGACTAACTCTGTTTATCCGTGATATCCGTGGTTCCAAAATCGTTCGTGAATGGTTCCAAAAGTGAATACATCATTGGACGGAAATCGGGAATCTTCGAACAGAGACCGTCCTTGGGGAATCGATATTTTTCTTGAGAACATCTTTACAGGAGGGAGTAAAGCAAACACTCCCCCCAAAATAGCGGAAGAAAAACATCCTTCAATCACGGGAAAAGTCCGGAAGATAACAACGAACATTACATATTATCGAATATTAGATGCGAGATTATTCGTTTATAACATCGTCTTCACGTTTTTTGGCAAGATCCGTAGCATTATCTTCGAATTTTTTCGTTAAATTCTGAACGTTCGTTTTGGCTTTATCGCGCTGATCCTCGGAAATTTCTTTAGATTTTTCCAGAGCATCGATCTGTTTATTCCCATCCTGTCGAATACGGCGCATGGCCACTTTACATTCTTCACACAGATCTTTAACCGTTTTAACCATTTTACGGCGTACTTCCATTGAGAGTGGCGGAATATTCAATCGAATGACTTTACCGTCATTATTGGGAGTATATCCGAGCCCGGAATTTGCAATACCCTTCTCAATATCCTTGAGAGTCGTGATATCAAAAGGCCGAATAAGGAGTTGAGTCGGTTCCGGACAAGCGATAGTCGCAACCTGCTTGAGTGGAACTTCCACACCATAATTCAGGACCTTTACCGATTCGACCAGCCCAGGGTTGGCTCGTCCGGTTCGTATTCCGGACAGACCACGCTTTAAATGTTCGAGCGACTTGGTCATACGTTCTTCAACATCCAATAAAATATTATCCAAAGCCATAATTATTCTCCTTCTTTTTTCACAAGTGTACCGATGTGTTCCCCCATTGCTGCCCGTTCCAGATTTCCGTCCGTCCGGAAATTAAAGACCATAACAGGCATATTATGTTCCGAACATTTTGCAATGGCTTCCGAATCCATCACCTTTAAATTCATGCGCTGCATATCGGAATAACTCAACGTATTGAACATAACAGCATCGGCGTTTTTAACCGGATCATCGTTATAAATGCCATCAACTTTAGTGGCCTTCAACAGAATATCGGCATTGAGTTCCAAGGCACGTTGTGCCGCCGCCGTATCGGTGGTTACAAAAGGACTTCCAGTCCCGCCGGCAATAATCACAATTCGCCCCTTTTCCAAATGATGTGTGGCACGTCTTCGTATATACGGCTCGGCCACAGTCTCCATTGGAATCGCAGACATCAAACGTGCCGGTTGCCCCTGCGCCTCAATAGCATCCAACAGAGCCAGACCGTTAATAACCGTCGCCAACATACCCATATAATGGGCGGTTGCTTCCTGTATTGATACGTTTTCCGCCTTGAATTGGGCCCCACGGAGGATATTTCCTCCTCCCATAACAACCGCAATCTGAACTCCCTTCTTCGCTAAATTGACAATTTGCAGTGCGAGATGATTCACAGAATCCATAGAAAGCCCCCGTTCTCCCTGTGGACAAAAACTCTCTCCCGACACCTTTAAAACCACCCTGCGCGGTTTTTCATTCTCCATAATCGACAATCCTTTCGGTTATTAAATGATTTCCGTATGCGATATTCAACGCTTGGTTCCACGGCACAAAATGTTTTCGAAACAAGCTGCATATTCGTTGAACATAGTTGATATTATAATAAAAAGTATTAGCTCCAACAAGAGGGAAAAACAAATTGTTCCCCCTTTTTTTATATACGATAAATTTTTTGCGGTGTTACAATGTAATTCATCCGGCGATCATGTGGTTCCAGAGGCACGGAATCGACTATTTGCATCTCAAAAGCCAGACCAACCAGAGTACAACAGGGAGAGATTTTCTGAAAAAAGCGGTCGTAATAACCGGCGCCATGGCCCAGTCTGCCTCCCAAACGGTCAAAAGCAACACCAGGCACCAGAACAAGATCGAGATCCTCCGGTCGAAATTGCCGTTCCGGACATTCCCGGTACCGGAGATCCGGCTCTAATATATTATAGGTCCCTGGTACGACTTCCTCCGGATAGTATTTTCCCGTCTGTCCCAATTTCGGAGGGGTTAAACGGAATAATCGCAGATCCTGCTCCTGACACCAGGGAATAATTACCAATCGATCCGGTCTCTCTTCTTCCCCATTTGAATTATGAAAAAGCAGTTCCAACCATTCAGTAGTCGGTAGCTCCTCCGGCAGATTCAAATAGACCATAACCGAAGTCGATTGTTTTAATACCGCTAACGAAAACAAATTTGCCAGAAATCGTCTCCGATCCGCAGATGAAAACAGAGTACCGGCCTGTAATGCTCCCCGAATTCGGTTTTTTACGGAACTTCGCAACTCCTTCTTTAATAGGATATTATCTGTTTTAGCCATTTACTGTTTTTGAGATTCTTTATCCAGTAACATTCCTTCCGAATGCCATAAACCGGCGTAGAAAGGCGAAGATTCCATTAACTCCTGATGTGTTCCAATATGTTCAATCAGACCATCCTGCATAACAATAATACGATCAGCCAAACGGACCGCCGTTAATCGATGGGTAACAATAATCGTCGTTCGATTCCCGACAAAATGGGCGAGAGCGTCATGAATATATTGTTCACTTCGAATATCAATCTGACTTGTTGCTTCATCCAACAGGAAAATACGCGGATTTTTCAGGAAGGCACGAGCCAGGGCAATCCGCTGGCGCTGTCCTCCGGAAAGGCATCCTCCTCCCGGTCCCACATTCGTATCATAACCATTGGCTAATTCCTCCATAATAAAATCATGGGCATAGGCCATTTTCGCTGCTTCGATCACCTCTTCACGACTCGCGTCCGGGGCACCATAACGAATATTCTCCAGAACCGTATCGTTAAAGAGAACCGGCTCCTGGGTTACCAGACCGATCTGTTCCCGAATATCGTGCATACGTATTTCTTTATAGGGAATTGAATCGAAGGTAATCGTTCCTTCCGTCGGATCATAGAAACGTGGAATTAAATTCAATAGGGTACTTTTACCACATCCGCTCGGTCCCACAATAGCAACCGTTTCCCCGAATTTGAACTCCAGGGAGATTCCCTTTAAAATAATACGGGAATCCCCTCCCTGTTCCTCGTGTGTTTGTGGTTCCTGTGGTGATTTTTTCCTTTTCCAAGAGGCAAAGAAATTATTTTTCTCCTGAATAATATTTAAATTTTCGTATTGAGGATAGGAATAATAGATATTATTCAAAACAATTTTATCGGTAAAAGGACCAATTTCACGAGGATGTTCCGGATCAACCAGTTGGACGTTACGATCGACTAATTGATAAACACGATCGGCCGCCGCAATAGCTCCCTGAATCTGTACAAAAAAATCGGACAGTCTTCGTGCCGGATCGGCCGCGCCAATCAAAAAACCGTAAAACAGAATGAGAGCCCCCAAATCCAACGGTTGAGAAGACATTGGTATCCCAAAAATAGTCGTTTTCTGATAGATAACGAGCCAGGCGCCGACCATAACGGCAAAAATCATCATGGTCATTCCCATACATTCCGTCAAGGGACTGGTCAAGGAACCATATTTTGCGATCTTCATTCCCCGTTGATAACAGGCATTATTGGTTTTCTGAAACCGGTCACATTCACGATCTTCCCGATTAAAAGCCTTGACAATACGGATCGAACGAAACGTTTCCGAAATCTGACTATACATAGAGACCATTTCGACCATGGAGTTACGAACGACACGACGAAGAGCCTTGGCCATCCAGGAGATCATAAAGGCGACAAGAGGCGTAAAAATTCCAGTAAAGAGAAAAAGCTGCCAGCTAACCATTAGGGCCCCGATCACACATACAAGCATTTTCAACGGCTCGCGAACCAATTTTCCATAAAACAGAGAGAGACCGCCCGACATGGAACCGATATCGTTTGTAAAACGACTAATCGTATCGGAAACCCCCTGCTGACTGTAATGATTAACCTCGAAGGAGAGCAATCGTTTAAAGAAAGTATTACGAAGCTCCATCGTACCCAGCATTCCCAGACGTCCAGCCAGAAGTCCTTGAAAAAAGCCCAAAATGCTCTTAATATAGGTTGTTATAAGAACGATAACCATTAACCAAACAACGGTTAAAAAGGGATCGCCGGGCGCGTATTTGTCAATATAAGGCTTGCTCCAATGATACCAGGCTAGTTCCTTTTCGATATCCTCTTTTTGTAATATTAATGACTTCTGACGGTTTTTATTCATTATTTTAACCGACTCTGTATCCGCAGGAATCGTATCTAACTCCTTAATCTGCCGATCCAGTTGTAATAATTTTGTCCCTTTTTCCTCCACCTTGATTTCATACCATTCGGAAACGGTCTGCCCCTGAAAGGAAATCTGAACCAGAGGATATACTGCCGCTATGTTTCCCCCCCAGCAGAGTGCTAACGCAAGCGCACAGAAAAATGAAAAAAATATGTTAATTTTATATTTAAAGGTGAGCCGCATCGCTCTCCATAAATTATGCATTCTGATACCCACTTCGTTCGAAATGTTCTATTTATGTAAATTCACCAATGTGGATTATAATAAATTTCAAAAAAGTGATCAAGGGCAGTATTAACGGAGAAAATAGTACTAACGAAAAAAACAGTATCAACGAAAAAAACAGGTAACCATTCACGAACGATTTTGGAACCACGGATATCACGGATAAACACAGATAGTCTGTCGTAAAATACAAATTTTACAATAACAAGCTAAACATTTTTATGATAAATAATTTTATCATAAAAATGTTTGTTTGCCAAAAAACTATCCGTGAAAATCAGTGTTATCCGTGAATGGTTACAAAAATAGTATCAACGGAAAATAGTATCAACGAAAAAATAGTATCAACAAAAAAACAGCATCAATGAAAAAACAGTATCAAAAGAGAAAATGGTATTATACAGTGGATCGTTATAAATTTGGCTTTTCCCGGGAGCACGGATGTCTCGTTCGCATCCTCCCAAACAGGCGTCCCGCCTGTTTGAAAAATAGACCTTTATAACGACCTGGAGTATATTATTATAAAATATTGTATTTTACGGCAGACTATACTGTGTTTATCCGTGATATTCGTGGTTCCAAAATCGTTCGTGAATGGTGACCCGTTTTATTTTCCACCTAACATCCCTGTACAATAAAAAAATTTTCCTTTTGCCCATTTGGAAAAATTAATTTTTATGATATCGCCATGTAGAATTAAATAGAATAGAGAATCTTCACTTTGTTATTTTCGTTTCATGGATGATACCTATTCTAAAATTCAATTTGAACCACACCGTTTGGTTCCTCGTTGATACGCGGTTTGAGTCCCAAAAAGCGTTCGATCAGCATTAAGTGTGACAGACTGTGTTCCGAAAGCGGCAGGGTTCGAAATACACTCCCGGAATTCCCCTGCCAGGCGGCAATGGCCATAATCAGAAGGAGTTGATCCGCAGTATATATTCCGACCGGAGCATCAAAATGAATATAACGTTCAAATTGTTTCCAGGCTTTATTCGCGACATCTTCCGCACGAATTCCAACCTGGCCAAACGCCGTAAATGTTTCGGTAATTGATTGCGAGTTGGCCGTTAGAAAAACAACATTTCCCGGCCCCGGTGATTTGACCTGATCCAGATAAAACTGATTTTTCGACCAGCCTGACAAACGGGCTATCGTTTGAATTTCCCGTTGCGCAATGTGATCTGGAAGATTGGCAGTACGAACCGTTGCACTATTTTCTGTCGATTTATTTCTCTGAAGCAATGATAACGGCAGAAAGGCCGTACAGGGATTGATTCGAACAATAATTTCCCCACCCCCAGCAGGATAGAATCCATGTTGAACGAGCTCCGTCGTAACATTGGGTCCCATACGATTTAAGAGAGGGAGAAAGGTCGCCTGAAGATGGTCGAACGGAGGAGCCATCGGATTATCCGTACCCCCGAACAATCGAACAACGGACGGTGTCTTCGCTAAAGCGAGTACAGGAAGAATCGTCTGAAGAACCAATGTTGTACTCCCCGCCGATCCGATCCGATACAGATAATTTTGCGCTCCGTTAATACATGTCGGAATGAATTCCATTTGGGTCGAACCAAGTTCGTTGCCATAAACTTCGGCCAAGCCTATATCCCGAGCAGCATCTACGGCAACTAAATGTTGCCGTAGAAGTCCCGTCTTTTTCCGTTTTATCCGTATATTCACAATACGAAGCGGTTGGCCTGTTAATAACGATAAAGTTAATGATGAACGTAATATTTGTCCACCACCTTCGCCTGCGGATCCGTCTATCTCCATCCAATTTTGTTTTGTCATTTAAATTTCTCGTTCAATTTTCTCCGTTCAATTTTCTCCGTTCAATTTTCTCCGTTTAATTTTCTCCGTTTAATTTTCTCCTGTTCAATTTGATCCTGTTCAATTTAGTCCTGTTTAAAGGGTGGTGGTTAATCCAGGCAAAACAGACGAGACGCCTGTTTTGCGGAGATGCGGACGAGACGTCCGCGCTCCAGTCCAGTCTGTCAAAACTAAAGATTTTATCATACTATTTTTATCATACCATTTTTATCACTCCAGTGAACAGCAGGTTTAAAAATCTCGTTTAATCGTCGGGTTTATCGCCATCTTTAATAACGAATTTCGCTTGAAGTCGTGCAACATTCATGGCGAGACCCGCCTCAATAACGCTTTTTTTAACCTCGTTGAAATTTTTATAGGCGGCAGGCGCTTCATCCTTGGGGTAACATCGGCAATTAAATAAAATATCAGCGGAATCCATTTCGGCATCAATAGCCTTTTGATTGAGCTGTTTAATTGCGCTACTTCGTCCGAGGGTACGTCCGGCGCCATGATTAACACTATAGCAGGTTTTTCGGGCGCCGGGGAGCGCCACCATGACAGACGAACCACCTAAAGGATTCCCGGGCAGGAGAATGGGGTGTCCAGTCCTCTCGAAGGGAGTTCCGACTAACGCGGAATGTCCCGCCGGAAACGCTCGGGTCGCCCCCTTGCGGTGAACGAGAACCGTGCGTCCGTCGAGTGGCTCCCAACGAGCTATATTGTGACTAATCAAATAGACAAAAGAGACTTTTATTTCCGGAAATATCTCTTCAAACGCTTCCTTGACCAAAACATTGATCAACAGATGATTCACCGTTGCGAAATTGGCCGCCAGAGCCATATCGTCGAGATAATCGTCCGCTTCCGGCGATCCTGTTTCCGCATAGACAAGGTATCGATCCCCCCCGGGAAATGGAATATTGTCTTTTTCGAATTTCCTCTTGAGAATGCGAAATTGATTCGTTGCCAGTATGTTCCCGAACCCTCGACTTCCACAATGGGAGAGAAACGAGACGTGCCCGTCAATTAAACCAAATATTTCAGCACACTTCTGTGCCTGTTCCTCCCGATCAACGTGTGTTATTTCCCCTTCTCCGAAATGATTACCCCCACCATAGGATCCTAATTGGGACAGCTTGTCAGGGAGTCGCGCTGTAATATCCGTTGTTTTTATTTGATCATAACGAAGAGCCAGCATTTCATTCGTTCCATCATGGGCCTCGTGATGGGCGTCTTCGCAACGCAGTGTCCATTCGAAGGGAATATTCAATGCTTCGCAAACTTCCTGCGAAGCTCCTTCACAAATAGCCTTGAGGGCAAGGGAAGGTGGAATATAATGCGCTAAAGGAACCTTCCGTTCCCCACGTCCGAATCCCGTCGGTATTCGATTGCAGATCGCATTTATTAATTGGCGCCGTACTCTTTTATCAAGTATTTCCTCCGCAGGAAGATCGAACTGAATCAAGCTCATGGAACACTTAACATCAACGCCAACAGGAGCCGGATAGATTCGATCCGGTGAAACCATGACACAGCCGATCGGAGCACCATATCCAACATGGGCGTCTGGATTGAGAACCACTTCACTAACACCAGGACAATATCGGATATTAATGATTTGAGATAACGTTGAATGGTCGAAGGTTGCTTTTATGGTCTCGTTCCCAATAACCGTTATCGGCGGATAACCTTCTACTTCCAATTTTGAAGTCGCGGGACCTGTCGGTATTAAATCGTATTTTTTATCCATGGGTTATTCCTTGTCTTTTTATATTGTGTTAATTCCATTAGAGAGGGTGTATCACGCGTTTCCAGATACAAGCTCTTTTCCATATTATTCTATACTATATATTATTCTATATTGCATAAATTATGCCAATTAAAATATTTTAAGTCAATCCCCTTTTAAAGGAAGATCGGATTGTAAAATAGATGGGACGGGTTTATAATAGAGTATAAAGTTAGATAAAATTATAAATTTATCCTTAAATATAAAGATTGCAATCATGACGAAAAAAACGATACTAATTGGAATACTAGGTTCCGTCCTGGATTCGGTTTCCAAAAAGGAGATGCGCTGGGAGCGGTGGCGTCCCTCAATAGGAATCTGTCAGCAGGAGGAACTTGTTATCGGGCGATTCCATCTTCTTTATGGGGAAAAAGAGGAGGCACTCTGTCAAGAGATCATGGATGATTTGGCCATTGTTTCTCCGGAGACAGAAGTCATACCACGTTTAATCAGGGTAAAAGATCGTTGGGATTTTGAGGAGGTTTTTAGTGTCCTTCATGAATTTTCCCGATCTTTAACCTTCGATGCGGATCAGGAAGACTGGCTGGTTCACATTACGACCGGAACACACGTCGAACAGATATGTCTTTTTCTTTTAACGGAATCACATCATTTTCCAGCCCGATTGGTTCAGACGGCCCCCCCGAAACGGAGCCGAAATCCGTTGGAGTACTATGGCGGTCAATTTCAGATTATCGATCTCGATCTATCGCGTTATGATCGGCTCGCAAGCCGTTTTGCCGTCGAACAACTTGAATCGACATCACTCTTAAAATCGGGTATTGCCACACGAAATGAAGGATATAATCGGTTAATTAATCAGATAGAACATGTAGCCATTAATTCGAAAACGCCAATTCTATTGACTGGAGCAACAGGAGTCGGTAAAACCCGAATAGCGAGCCAGATTTACGAATTGAAACGGAGACGCCAGGGACTGTCCGGTCCCCTGGTTGAGGTCAATTGTGCGACATTAACAGGCGATATGGCCGCCTCCGCACTCTTCGGACATATAAAAGGGGCGTTTACGGGAGCGCAGTCTGAACGAGTCGGATTTCTTCGGGCGGCAGATAATGGTATCCTGTTCCTGGACGAAATTGGAGAATTGGGACTTGGGGAACAGGCAACACTTCTTCGTGCCTTGGAAGAGAAGCGGTTCCGACCGGTTGGTTCTGATCGGGAGGTTCATAGTAATTTTCAGTTAATTGCCGGTACCAATCGGGATTTAACAGCCAATGTTCGAAACGGTCTGTTTCGGGAAGATTTATTGGCACGTATTAATTTATGGACGTTTCGTCTTCCGAATCTCGTCGAGCGTCGGGAGGATATTGCCCCTAATATCGAATATGAATTGGCCCGATTTACAGAGGAGACGGGAATCGGTTTACAATTTCATCGGGAGGCCCTGGAGGTGTTTTTGAAATATGCCGTCTCGTCAGAAGCAGAATGGCCGGCGAATTTTCGAGATCTTCATTCGGCAATTTTCCGAATGGGAACGCTAGCTTCGGGAGGACGAATTACCATGGAACATGTTATGGACGAGATTGCGCGACTCCGGTCCGGTTTGTCATTTTCAACTCCAAAAATCGTGGTGAAAACAGATTCCCTCCTTCTAACAGAGGAATTCAATTCGAATATAAACAATTCGGATTCCATTCTTCTCCAGGAGATATTCGGAACGGAACGAGTGGCGACCATAGATCGGGCCGACCGTGTTCTATTAGCAGAAGTTATTCGGGTCTGCCGAAAAACGTCATCACTATCCGAGGCGGGTCGAATTCTATTTGACGTTTCCCGACAGAATAAAAAATCGGTGAATGATGCCGATAGACTTCGCAAATATCTAGCCCGATTTCAGTTGCATTGGGATGATATCAAGCGGAAATGAGACGGGTCATCTTCCGATAACAGGCGTCAACGAGTTCCTGCGGTTTCATCGCCTTTTGATATTCCCGATTAAAGAGTTCCAGGGAGAGAACCCCCGTAAAACCATTACGACGCAAGGTCGTCAGGATCTCCTTGAGAGGACAAACACCATCGCCCGGAAAAACACGGTCGGAATCCTTGAGGGTTGTTCGGTCCGCCACCTGGGGATAGTCATTGATATGGAAGATCGGAAGCGCATTTCCGGCGAGGAGATTCAGTCCTTCATAGGAATTACCGCCCCGATGGAGATGATAGGCGTCCAGGAGCATTGCGGCGTCGTTGTCATGGGCCGCAAAAGCAATTGCGGCAAATAGAGCAAGGGCGCAAAAGATGGGGGTCGGTCCCCAATGTTCCAGAATGGGATGAACATTCGTCTGCCGACCAATCTCCAGAATTGTCCGATATCGATCTGCCAGAATTGGAATTTTCGCAGTCGAGTCGTTGGACGTAATTCCCATAATCGGGGCAGCCAGATAGGGACAATTCAGTTCGGCTAGAAGATTCATCTCCTCTTGTAATTGAATTAGAGCTGTTTTACGTACTCCTTCATCGTCAACCGACCAACGTGCGAAACCGATTCCGTTTACAACCTGAAGATTATGATCCTTCAGCCATTTTCGAAGATCGGACAGACTCTTGCCGGACGACTGATATTTGCGAAGATGGTCAACCCATATTTCCACGTAACGAAAACCACCCTGATAAACAAATTCCAATTCCTTCTCCAAGGGCAGATTATAACCGAGGAGAATGGAACAGTTCAGACCGATACGGTCCGTCGTGGTCTGATGAAGTTTTTCATTTTAAGAAACAGTTGCTTTTTCTGTAGCAGCGGCAGTTCCAGCGGCAGTAGAACCGGCGGCAGTAGAACCGGCAGCAATAGAACCTGCGGCAGTAGCGCCCAGGGCGACGGCGGTTCCTCCCGACCGAAAAAAGGCTCGACGGGTCAAGTTATATTCGGACATGATTATTTCTTTCTATTAAATTTCAGGATGTATTATAAATGCTTTATGACAAACGCGCGAACGTTTCCCGCATAATCGGAAACGTAAAGTGTTTTGCCATCGGCGGAAATGGAAGCGGGTCCCAGAATGGGGGCTCCCAGTTTGATCTTCTGTACAATTTTGTCCGATGTTGTTATTTTCGGATCGATCACATAAAGAGTACCGTCCAGAGCACCGACAACAATATATTTTCCGACGAGTATCGGAGTTGCTTCTATTGTTGCTTGAACCGGTGTTGTATAGGGCGAAGTATAGACGAGATTACTACCGGTTTTAACATACCACAGGCGGTGAAAATCATTTCGATCAAATGCGCACAAGCCTTTTTCGGCGGAGCCCACGAGGATCATATCCTCCAGAACCAGAGGGGAAGACGCTGTTTGTAAATTCATTTTTGTGTCTTTTGACTGAATAATTTTACCGTCCTTCGGATTTAATGTTTGAAGAGCACGGTGACTGACCACAAGAAGAACAGTGTTTCCCTCTTGATCTTTAAAGGGAACAGGAGTACTGGAACGGAATCGCAACTGGTCGTTGGAGGCAGACCAGAGGAGTTTTCCATTTTTTAAATTATGGGCGTACAAGGCACGCCAGTTTGCGGAAGCCAGAAGAATATTATCGATAATCGTCAAGGAAGCAGTCGATCCTTCACCACCAGACCAAGCACTGTTGCGCCATTGTATTTTCCCGGAATGCGCGTCATAGGCGGTTAAACCGGCCCCTAGCCCCGCATATAAAATACCGTCTTTTAAAATGGGGGTGGTCATCATGGCCGTTGCTTCTGCCCCCTGTTGGTCTTGCCAGACAATTTTACCGGTCTCAATATCTATGGCATAAACGGTCCAAGCTTGATCCATGGCGTATATATTTTTATTATCGGTGACCATGGTATTTTTAATGGAGTTACCGACCGGTGTTTTCCAGCAGAGACTGCCCTTGTGATCAAATTTGACTACAGCACAATCTGTTCGATTACCATCATCTGCCGTAGCAACGATAACGCCATTGGAGACAGGAATCGGTTGACCGAAATGTATTTCCGGGCCTGCCTTCGCGCTCCATAACGGGGATAGAATATCGACTTCCGATTTTTCGAGGACGGGTGTCTCCAAACATTTACCATTCCAGAAACTATTGTGTTTGTCAATGGATTTTATACCGGTTTTATCCATGGTAATTACGTAGAAGGAGGCTACGGAATGATCGATGCCCCCTTTATTGGGAGGGGCTATGGAACCAAACGTTATCCCTGTTTCCGGATTGGTATGGAAAATACTCGTATGATAATGCCCGAAGAGCCAGGCCTTGAGTGAAATGGTTTTCAGATCGATATCACCGTATCGGAACGAGGCGGGATTATCGAATTTTTTACTATAGGGAGATGTATGTTGAAAAATAACAACAGGCGTTTTTGCCGGAAGTTGTTTCAGATCGTTTTTTAGCCATTCCGTTACCTGTTTCGTCGTATAGGATGGTCGGTTATCCCCATGGGGCATTGGGGTTACTACAAAATGGACCGGACCCGCATTAAAGGAATACCAACAAGGTCCAAATAACGATTCATATAATTCTTCACCATATTTACCAGCGATTAAATCATGATTGCCAATAGAATAATAGACTGGAAGGCCAACAGTTTGTTCATTGACGTTTTGTGCATTGAATTTCAAACCGTTTGTATAACAAATATCGCCCGAACTGACAAAAAAGGCCGTTGGATTCTTCTGAACGTATTCACGAATCGTTTTAATCCATTGGATATCGCCTCCGGACTGTTCGACATCAGAGACCTGAATAAATTGAATTTGATTGCCAGCCGAGGCGGGATTGGATATCAGAACAAAATTATATTCGGAGACCGTTTCCTGAATGGATTGATAGAATTTATTCTTCGCTTTAAATCCGGCAGGAGCCGATAGAAAAATGAAACGGGCATCCTT
The DNA here is from genome assembly GCA_964442735.1 of uncultured Planctomycetaceae bacterium. Classification (GTDB taxonomy): domain Bacteria; phylum Planctomycetota; class Planctomycetia; order Pirellulales; family Thermoguttaceae; genus JAUNBG01. The sequence continues at coordinate 15,003 of CAYUAP010000040.1, forward strand.
CCGAATCGGGAGAGTATATTTCCCCATCGTGTCTGTTTTAACAACATTAAGACCATCGGAAATACAGACGTCCGCTACAGGAATTCCGGAGGCATCGCGGACCGTTCCCGACCAATCTGCAAACAAAGGCGTTAATAGAAACAAATAAAGGATCAAACCAAACAGAAAATATTTCTTCATAATAATCTTCTCCAAATAATCTTTCAAATAATCTTCTTCAAATATTGAAATTGAATATAAATATCAGATCATCGCATTATCGTTCCAGAACAGGATCGACCCAAATACCCCAATCGTAACTTTTTCCGTCATCGCCCGGATCGACATAAAGTTCCAGGGTATCGACATTTTTTATATCAAGGATTGTTCTATGTATTTGAGCATCCTCGATCAGGGGAGAACGAAACAATTCCAGACCATCGCCGCAAACACGGAAGATAACCGAACCAGAATGTCCGTCCTGAAGTCCATATCCGAATCGAAATCGAGTCCATTTTTTCCCCGTTTTGACTTGATAATACGACGGAGCATGTGCAAACAGTCCCGAATCATAGAACTGACCGCCAATCATAATAAAGAGATCGGTTTGCGGTACAATTCTCTTGATGGGACGTTCCCAGCCGGTCTGTTCTTTTTCAAAAATGGCGTCTGACAAATCAAACGTCTTAATATTTGTATCCACAAGCTCCGGTTTTTTTCGATCGATCGGAACGGTCATTAGACGATAGAGATGTTCCATTTTACGCAATAGTATGGGGGAAATATTTTCCGATCGTTTGAATTCGGCCCGAAGTTCTTCCATTTTATCGACATTCCAACTATTAAAGAAACGCCGTAACTTCTGTTCCGCAACGTAACTGTTGATTTCAATTAGGTCGGATTGCAGTAGAGGATCGGATACTTTATACGAAATAGAAATCGAACTGGTTGCCCCATTGCAATGCACTCCGACCAATTTTAATCGATAGGATGTTTTTACCAACTCCTTAACAACTATTTCAAATGAACCATCGGTTTTTGGCGTTGTGGTCCAGGAGGTCGCATCGTATTCATCTTTAATAGTGGTATTATCGTTATAGGCAATTAAACCGATCAAGGGCATATTGGTAGAGACATTGCCGGATATAATCAATTGGGTATTATTTCCTTTTCCATCGAAACGGGCGGACAATTCATTAATATCCCAACTCGGACGTGTCTGATTAAAAGGGAACTCGCCGGCAAAAGCACGACATCGAACCAATCGCATGGCAGCCGCGAGAGAGAGGAAGGAGCCCGGTCCTTCCTCGCGAAGAGAATCGCCATACGTTTGATTACCGGACCCCATTAGGGAACGGCCCAGTTTTGTTTGCTGCTGGATTGTCTCTTTTTCATGGGGAAGACCGAACATGTGTCCCATTTCATGGGCCACTCCCCCAATATAAATACTATTGAATTTTCCAAGGGAACAGGGGCGATGATACCAGCCCCCCGGCTGTTTGGAGGTCAGAAGAGCCGCATCGAGACGAGTGTCTTCAAAAACCCAGGCTGTCCCGGATAAATGGGTTCCTCCACCGACATAGGGCCCCAGTTCAATCGAACGATCTCCTTCCTGTTTTAGTAACAGTTGAAATATTACGACATAACGACCGTCGGACGAAATTCCTTCTTTTTCCAGTCCGGCACGGACTTCTTCCCGGATGGACGACGAGTCTGCCCGTGTATATTCACTCTGTTTTTTCGCTCCATGTAAATAATGAATGTTTAATTTCCCATCCGATTGCCGTTCCAGCTCAAATGTCATTGGACCGTATCCGTTCCGTTCCATTTCTTTTTGATAGAATGTACGGATATTCTCCATCACACGATTAAGACGTTCTTCACAGTCAGGATTAAAATTACAGTCCGATGGAGCGAAACAGACAACCAAAATCGGTGCAGGCTTCCGGGACTCTTCCGCAATTGTCTGTTGTCGGAAATTCGTATTTACATACAATACCAATATAATTGGCAGTAAAACCGATTGAAACAGTTTCAATAAAAATAAAACTCTATTTTGTACCATTTTTATTCCCGAATTATTTTTGTGTTGTTTCCGGTTTTTGTTCTGTGGCAGGTTTTTGTTCTGTGGCAGGTTTTTGTTCTGTTTTCTGTTGTTCGGTAGTCTCTAATCGAGCCAGGACTTCGGGAAGTTCCACACCTCCGATCTCCTTCATTACGTGGAGCATGGGAGGTAAAGTCTTTGACATTTGTTGAAGCCAGTTTGCCGTAGCGCTTCCCGCCCCTGCAGTTCCCTGACCACCATCCCAGACAACGATTTTATCGAACTTGATATTGGAAATAGCCTGTGCGGAGGCGGCGACAAGCGAGTCGAAATGCTCCAGCAGCAGCATTTGAAAAGCTTCTTTAGCTCCACCGCATGCGGAAATGATTTCACGAAGACCTTCACCTTTTTTGGCGAGCATTTCATATTCACCGCGTGCTTGCGCCTCCAATTTGGCGAAGATGGCTTTTGCCTCTCCTTCCGCCTCAATTCGTTTCTGCTCGGACATAGCTTCTGCTTCGACGATAATTTTGGCTTTTTCCGCTTTAGCAGGAGCTTCCAATTCGGCACGTTGTTTTGCTTCGATACGGGCCGCTTCCGCAAGGGCAGCCTGTGTCTGGGCTTTATGTTCCGCTTCCAGAACGGCCGCATCCGCCTGTCGTCGTCTCGTTTCACCAGTCTGAAACGCCTCCGCCGTTTTAACCTTTAATTCGGCGTCCGAATTGGCAATAACCGCCTTGGAACGGTTTTCACCTTCAACGGCCGTCGCATTGGCTTCCGCGAGTTGGATACGCATATCCCGTTCCGCCTGCTTGATTTCCGTCTCGCGAAGAAATCCTGCCGACTGCTCCCCCACCGTCTTAATCTTCTCCAGATCGGCCAATCGAACCGCTTGTTCCTGATCGATTTCCGACATACGAACCGTTTGTTCCCGTTCCGCTTCACGGGTTCCTATGAATTTTAATTTCATGGCATTGGCTACTTGAATAGCCTTCAACTGATCCGCTTCCGCAACACGTGTCTCGCCCATACGCTCGTTATCCGCAACGTCGCCCCGTGCCTTCTGGATCGCTTCCGACGCGGCCTTCTGACCTATGGCTTCAATATAACCGGATTCATCGGTGATATCCGTTACATTAACGTTGATCAAGACCAAACCTATTTTACGAAGTTCAGGCTCCAACGACGTCTGAATATTCAAGAGAAACGCTTCCCGATCACGGTTGATTTCCTCTATCTGCATGGAGGCTATTACCTGTCGTAACTGTCCAAAAATAATATCTTCCGCCTGCTTGGATATCTCCTGCTTCTTTAGTCCAAGAAGACGAATTGCCGCATTCTGCATTAATTCTTGAGTTGTTCCAACCGCAATGGAAAATACACTGGGAACATTAACACGAATATTCTCCATGGAGAGTGCTCCGCGCAACGGAATCTCTATCTGCATCGGTTCCAAATTTAAATAGGCGTAATCTTGTAATAACGGTATTACAAACCGTGCTCCACCATGAATGCAGTCCGCTGGTTTATTGGACGAACCACGTCCAAATATCACCAGTATTTTATTACTCGGACATCTTTTATATCGAGTACTAAAGAGCAATAGGAACATAAAAAGAATGATAACCAAAAAGATTGCGGCACCACCAACATAAATCTGCCATCCTACTCCCAAAAGAAACATAGTTGTTATATCCATTATTGTCTCTCCTTCTTTGAAAACTTAAATTTTAATCGGAACACTTCTATTTTTGTTATACTTTATAATCGACAACGTTTTTGCTATTGTAAAATATCGTCCATTTTACCTATAATAACTTCTTGTGTCAAATACATTAATATTAAATTATAAAATTTTCAAATAATTTTTCTATTTAGAAGGATTTTAGGGAATGTTATTGATTAGATCTATGAATAACGTTGGAGAATAATGTTGGAGAATAACATTTTAGAATAACGTGGCAGTATAACGTTGTAAAATAATGTTGTATTTTAATATCATTATTTAATAATTAATAAATAAAATGACATTACTTCCAAATAAATAATATTAAAAAATATTTTGAAATTTGCCAGATATCGCAAAAATAGTTCTGGATATTTTAAAATCTGATGATATACTAATATGATAGGGGAAGTTTTATTTATTTATTACTATCATCATTTAGATGATATCTTTAATTAATTATTTGGATCTATTGTTGAGGAGATTAATGCAATGGAACAAAAATTCAGAAATGTTAAATTAGGGGGGGTAATATATCAAGATTATCTGGTTTTACCCTTGTTGAGTTATTGGTTGTTATCGCGATTATAGGAATTTTAATAGCTTTACTTTTACCGGCAGTACAGGCTGCCCGAGAAGCTGCGCGTCGAATGCAATGTACGAATAATTTAAAACAGTTTGGAGTGGCCTTTCATAATTACCATGATATTCATAATTCATTAATGGCAGGACTTCGTGGCGCCAATGGATTAACATGGGCATTTGCCATTCTTCCGTATATAGAGCAGACCGCACTTTATCAGAATGTAAAAATGGCCGAGACCTACAGTTCAACGGCCAATAATGCGATATTTACCCGAACGAATCGGGTTACGATGATGAATTGTCCCAGTGACAATATCAGTGCCTATGTTCCGGATGGTGATTCTGTTTCCTATTATCGCAATAAAGCACTGTACAACTATATGGTTAGTGTTGGAAGTACAGCTTTATTCGATACAATCGGTTCGCAACGGGCAACGAGCTGGTGGGTTACGGAACTATCGGTCAACGGAACGGCGGAGCATCACGGCGCGTTTTTTGGAGGGCATTATCAATCGGGAAGTGGAAACTACTATGGTTTTTCCTGTGCGACCGATGGTCTTTCCAATACGGCAATCATGTCTGAAGTTTTAACGGGGCCCTATGGTCCGACACAATCGTCCGGAAATATACGACAGGACACCCGGGGAATTATATGGAGGGCTTGTCTGACTCCATTTTATACCCATTATAATACGCCTAATTCTTCATTTCATGATAAAATGTGGTATTCCTACTGTCGTTGTGCCAAGGACAACAAGAGATATCCCTGCCAGGATTACAATTACAAACTGAACGAAGGAAATACGGGAACCATGACGGATGTCGCCTGGATTTCCGCGCGAAGTAATCATGCGGGCGGTGTCAATTGCCTGTATGGAGATGGATCGGTCCATTTTAGCAGCGATACGATTAATGTTACTCTCTGGCGTGCTATTGGTTCGACTCAAGGTGCTGAAACGATTTCGCCGTGATCCTTCTCTTTTTGTTATCAGAAGAAGTGGTGTCTTTCATCCACTTCTTCGTTGATTAGGATCTTCTTTTACAGAATTTATCTTGGATATTTTTATGATGAAAAAAAACATTTGTCTTTTTTTGGGCATATTATGCCTTTTTGTTTTAGGATGTTCCGGCAATAATCGGAGCAATATTATTGGTACGGTCACTATTGACGGTGAACCATTGCCTTTAGCGATGATTCATTTTGATCCGGAAACGCCTCCGGAGGGAGTTTCTGTTATTAGTGGAGTGGCGCAGGTGGAAAAAGGATCCTTTAAACTTGAAGGAGAACTTGGTTTATTGCCGGGCAAGTATAAAGTCTGGCTCATGGCCGACTTGATGAAGGACAAAAGTGGTAATATTGTCAGTGCGGATGACATTAAAGATATGAAAGTCAATCCGGCGTCTCTGACAAGCGTTAATTTAATACCCACGGAATACGGACAGGGCGGAAATAATACTTTTGAAGTAACCAAACAGAAGATAATAGAGTACAAACTCGATATCAAAACAAAAAAATAAAGAATGTAAATTTCATTCCGGGCCTTGGAATGACTGATGAATTCAAGAGGGAGCGGAAGCTCCCTCTAATTGTTTTAGATGGGATTTTTTTACAAAAAGAACCCTTTAATATGCCGATAATGGTGGCCATAATATTAAGTATCCTGAATAAAGAGTGTTCCCTCAAAATCGAATTATCAAGGAAATACTGGTGGTAGACAACACTTTCATTTAGGAGTTCATTCAGGGGAATAAAACAGGCGAGACGCCTGTTTTCCCGGCAGTGCGGACGAGACGTCCGCGTTCCAGTCAACTCCGTTTTTTAAGTGTTTGCAACCACGAGTAACCATTCACGAACGATTTTTGAACCACAGATGAACACAGATAGTCTGTCGTAAAATACAATATTTTACAATAACAAACTAAACTCAAGGTCGTTATAAAAGTCTATTTTCCAAAACAGGCGAGACGCCTGTTTTGGAGGATGCGGACGAGACATCCGCGCTCCCGGGAAATACCAAATTTATAACATCGTACAGTATATAAATAGAGCAGGGTATTATAAATACGGCACCTTGCAAATATTACATATTGCAATTATACCGTTTATAAATATACCGTCTTAAAAAGCGTTCCAAACGTCAAGTCGTGAATGAAGGTACAGCCGGAATCCCGAACTGAACGAACGGTCACCGACTTTCAAATTTGTGATGAATAATTCTCTTCATCTGTTTTTTATCATATTACATTCCTCGATCAAGTCGTTTTTTTATTTTTTCATCGGCAAGTCCTGTTTCACAGAGGATCTCCAATACTTCTTCAGACAATCCGAAAATACGAATCATACCGTCTGGGGAAATCGCTATTTCCACCGTTGAAGTCGTATTCACTTCTTTACTGTCTTCCAAATTATCTTTCTGTATTAATTCAGAAGGAGTCCCTTCTGAATTACATAATTTTCCGCCCGATTCATTTCGGTTCGAGTCAAGAGGCGCCCCAAAATCGGATCTGATTTTGCCTTCCAGCATGGTTCGTATCCTTTTCCTAACGTTAGTGGGATTTCCGGAACCTTTTCTGCTAGCCAATCGATCACAGGAACGAAGCAGCAATCGAAATGGCCCGGCAATAAAAGATGTCGGATTAGAAGTTTTCCTGGCGATTGGGATCGAACGCGCAAAATATTTCCCGTAACAACTTCGAAATAGTCACGGGCTCCGCAAATATTTCGTGCACATTCGTTATTACCGAATTTTAAATCGGCAACATAGCAGGCGATAAAGGGATCCAGAAGATTAAAAGAGTCAACCGGACAATAAAAATTCGATTTCCAAACCACAGGAAACGGGGAAGGGGACTCCTCCATCAGTTTTAGAAGATATTGAAGATGTATAAACGGCTCGCCCCCTACCCATTGCAATGTTCGGACACCATGGCTTTGGCCCTGCGTACATCGATCTTCAAAATAGGATCGTGTCAGTGGAACGCCCCATTCCGTCGATTCCGATTTTTCTTCCGCAATACAGAACCGGCATCGTAAATTACAGCCCGATAAATAAAACAGGAGCGACGGTATCAATTCAAGTTCTTCTCCCCATTCTATACGACATCGAAAACATCGTGGACTTGGTTCCAAATTCGTGATCATTGCGCTGTCTTTTCTTCAATACCGAGTTGGTCGTCCGGCTTCATGGCATACCCTCGAAGAAACGCGTCTACAAACATGGTTTTCCTTCCCGAAGGCTGTATTTGAACGATCTTCAGTATTCCGTCCCCTGTTTTAACGAATATGATATCGCCACGTGCCTCAAGAATCGTTCCGGGTATTGCATTTTGATAACGATTTTCAAGTTCGGAATCATCGACCCGTTCGAAGGGACCTAAAATGAGTCGAAGTGGTTCTGACTCCGGATGGTCTTTTCGATACCAATTAGTAAAGACCTTCGGCCAAGGTTGCAGTCCTCGATATTGATTGATAATTGCGGTTGAAGAATGGTCCCATTGAATGATTCCGTCTTCCTTTTTGAGACGCCGGGCCGAAGTCGCTTGGGTACTATCCTGTTGTACCGGAATAACCGAACCTAGTTCAATTTGCCGTATGGCATCGAGCACCAGGGGAACTCCCATTATCCGGAGTTCCTCCTCCACTTCAACTGCTGTATCCTGTTCGGAAGGACAATAGGAGTCGATCCCAAGGACGGGACCGGAATCCATTGTTGCTTCCAGTTGGAAGATGGAAATACCAATTTCTTGTTCTCCGGACAGAATGGCCCAATTGATTGGGGCTCCTCCACGATATTTCGGTAAAATAGAGGCATGGAGATTAATGGCACCGTATTTGGCTTTTGCAATAACCTCCGGTTTGAGTAATCTTCCGAAATCGCAGACGAAAAAGAGATCGGATTGAAGGTGATCAAGGATATCGCGTCCTTCTTCCGAATTGATATTATCAGGTTCGTAAAATGGAATTCCTTTTCTTTGAACGAATTCACGCACGGGAGAAGATAGTGGTTGTTTCTTTTTATCGAAACCACGTGACGGCATGGTAATCACTGCATTAATTTCATGACTGGTCCGAAGCAAAGCTTCAAGGGAAGGGAGACCGAATCCACCGGTCCCCATAAATGTAATTTTCATGGAAGATATCCTTGTATCCGTTCAGTTTGATCTTGATATTTTGATCTTGATATTTTGATCTTGATATTTTGATCTTGATATTTTGATCTTGA
>CAYUAP010000040.1:23659-36987 GCA_964442735.1 uncultured Planctomycetaceae bacterium
ATTTTGATCTTGATATTTTGATCTTGATATTTTGATCTTGATATTTTGATCTTGAAATTTTGATCTTGACATTTTGATCTTGACATTTTGATCTTGACATTTTGATCTTGATATTTTGATCTTGATATTTTGATTTTGACATTTGAAAAACAAGAATTATTATAGCACAAAAAAACGGAATGAAAACCTTTCGATTCTCATTCCGTCAGCCAAAACCATTACACCAACTTTCAGAAAATCCATTAAAAAACAGATTCAATCAATTGGTTGGTAATTCGGAACGTCGTCCGTGTCCAGCAATTGTGGAGGAGACTTTCCGTTTCCGTATTTGGCGCTCCGACTATATCGATAACCGGAACCAAGCGCCAAGGAAGTAATTTATATTGTGAATCCTCCAACAATGGCGTTTCCCTGAATATAGTCTTTACTTATTGAACTGAGCCGTAAAAGTAACTCCATGAACAAAGGCATCGAAGTTTCTGTCATCAGCATTCTCTTTGACACCGAAGATGGAGCCGTCTTTATTCATACGATAGTCATTGAAGGCGGTAGCACGGGCGATATTTCCCATAAACAACATATCGTAACCGACCTTAAAGGAAATACATCGAGTCCAGTGCCAGGTTGCTTCGAGTGCAACTTCGGCAGCAGGAGTGAATTCATTATACGTTTCGGAATAATCGAAATGGTTTTGAACGGTATTGATTGGCGCGTACATCGGGTTACCGTTAGTGTTCGACAGGTTGGTACCTTGTGTCGTTGACGGTTTCAATCCAAGTTCGCCTGCTCCGCGCAATGTCTGACGGTTAAGAGCGGCGAAGAATTTACCTTCCGCACTAAAGCGCCATCGATTGTTCGATAGTGTGTATCGACCACCAAACTGCGGACCTACCAAATGGTTGTACGCTTTGAAATTCCATATGGAGTATCCTAAATCGGAACCGATACTAAAGTCATTATTCTGTTCACTGGTCGCAAAATTCTGACCCTCTCCTACCACGGAACTACCGGAGTTCGATACGATATTACTCTGCTGGAGAATATCAATTACCGTATTGGTATATTGTGTGGTCAACTGGGTCGTCGCATGACCAAAGAAGTCCATCTCTTCATCAAATACCGTATAGCGTAAACCTGCCAACAATTCAAGAACACCTCGACGGAACGGATGGAATCGATACGTATACATCGCCTCGACACTCCATGTATTTACACATGTTTCCAACTGAAACATATCATAGGTCAACGGAATCGGAACGAAGACAAAAACGGAATTTTCATCGACTGTTCCCGAATTGGAACTGGCCGATCCTGTTCCAGAGGTCGTATTCGAGGATGTTCCACTACCATACAGACCTACAATACCCCAAAGACGGCCTATCGTTTTATGTTCGTCCACTATGGAAATACCACTGGAATCCGTCTTGTCGAACACATAAAAGTTCGTTGGATCTGCCGAGTTCGGAATGAAGGACCATACATCAATACATTCTTCATCCTTTATGGCTATTCCTGCTCCGGTCCCCTGGTCTGTCGTTCGTTGAGGATTGATAATCGTTCCTCCTACCGACCAACCATGATGACCTCTGATATTACCGACCTCAAACTTGGAGGACGTTACCCACGGCGATTCAAATGATGCTGTTGATATCTGACTGTATGTTGGAACTCCGGTTATTACCGCTGTATTATTCCAACCACCGATGGTCGTTCCCACTGCTGTGGTATCATCGTCGGATCCAGTATAACCTATAGTCTGGTCTGGAGCTTGGCTAATCGACAATACTCCATATCCCACAGACCCATAGAATCCTTCATTCATGTAGGCTCCACCTCCGAATTGATCGTCCGGATAGGGAGAAAACAAACGCATTTCCGACATTTGCGCGGATGCCGATGATGCCATGAACAGGCATAAACCGGCGACAAATAATTTAAAGCTAATTCGAGACATGGTCTTTTACCCACCTCTGTTTCTCTGTGAATTATCCATAATAATGGTTTTCACCAGCGTCTTAAACACTGGTTCTTTACGGCTGTGTCAATAGTATCGGACTTTCCGTCTGAAACAGTTGAATCATAAACATTATCTAGTCTGAAAATATCGGAATCTTTTGGAAATTTCTTGAAGACGTTTTTAATATGTGTAAAATAGGCAAACTTAAACAACCTAGGTGGGGGGGTTATGGTATATTTTATCCAGATGGAAATCATTTCCGAACAAGGTTTTTTTTCGGAAATATTTTTATCAGACACGTCTTTCTTGCTTGCAAAAGGTTTTCGAAACAGGTATAGTAAAGAAATGTTTACGGAATTGTATGATATCAGCCTGGAAGTTCGGGATTACAGTTCTTCCCGATTAAGGATGATTCTGTTTATCCCATATTATTAAACGAGGAGTGATATTATGAAGAATGATATTATAAAAGATAATATTATAATGAAAAGACGTGATTTTATCGCCGGAATCGGTGTCACAGGTGTTGCTGCGTTGTCCTCTACCTTGCTTGTTCCACGGGTTTGGGCTCAACTCGGTAAACCGGAGAGTTTTGCTCTGACCAGACAGATTACCCATGGACCTAAATTCCATTGGGGGGCCTATTATGACCAAATCCATTTCGACCCAACCAATCGTATTGTCATTGGTAACGAAGTCGATTTCGAGCATCGATCGCCGCGTCCGGAGGATCGAATCAATGTAGGGCTGATTGATACGGAAGACAAAGATCGTTGGACTCAAATTGGGACATCGATTTCCTGGAACTGGCAGATGGGGTGTATGTTGCAGTGGATACCCGGAAATGGAACGGAAGTTATTTGGAATGATCGGGCCGGAGACCGATTTATTTCACACACCTATAATTACAAAACTGGTGAACGCCGTGAACTCCCCGGTCCGGTTTATGCCTTGGCCCCCAATGGAAAATTCACGGTCTCTCCCGATTTCGCCCGTCTGAACGATACCCGTCCCGGCTACGGCTACTGTGGTATTCCCGACTCAAATGCCAATGTTCTGATTCCAAAAAATGCCGGTATCTGGAAAATGGACCTTCAAACAGGTGAACGTCATATGCTCTTTTCATTCGCCGACGTCGCGGCCATTCCTGAACCAGGTGGTTTTCCTGCTGGCGTTAAACATTGGTTCAATCATTTAATCGTCTCCCCCGATTCTTCTCGATTCCTTTTCCTGCACCGATGGCAGCGAGAGGCCGGTAAATCTTCCTGGTTTACGCGACTATTAACCGCAAACGCCGATGGGTCCGATCTCCATGTCGTCAATCACTCCCCCATGACCTCCCATTTGGTTTGGCGTGATCCAAAACATATTATCGCCTACGCCGCGCAACCAAAACTCGGTAATAATGTCTATCTGTTTGAAGATAAAGGTAATAATGTCGAAGTTTGTGGAAAAGGTAAATTCACCTCCGGAGATACCCATATCTCCTTTATCCCCAATACGAACAGTAAATGGGTTCTTAACGATAGTTATCCCCAGGGAAAAGAACGGATTCAAACTGTCTTTCTTCTGAATCTGGAGACGGGACAGCGTATCGATTTGGGAAAATACCCTTCCCCAAAAGAATATACCGGTGAATGGCGAACGGATCTTCATCCACGATACAGTCGCGATGGAAAAAAGGTCCTGATCGATACATGTTGCTTCGGCGGACGTCAAATCTGCCTGATCAATATTGAAGGATTAATTAAATAAAGGATTAATTAAATAATGCATACGACTATTCGTACTTTTATCGCTGTGGACATTTCTCCCGATATTCGTTCCATTATCCAAAAAAGAATTAAACCGTTGATAAAGGCCTATCCAAACGTTAAATGGGTGGATGATCGCCTTTTTCATATTACTTTAAAGTTTTTGGGAAATGTCCCATTAACCGAGATTCATCTTGTGGTCGAGGCGGTACGGCGAGCCGCCTTGAAGAAGAAGGCCTTCGACCTCGTTTTGGACGGGATAGGGGCTTTTCCAACTCTAAACGATCCAAGTTCGTTTTGGGTTGCCATTCAGGATGGAATGGAGGAACTGTCTGAATTGGCCCTTCTTGTGGAAGAGGAACTTGTTCCCTTGAACTTTCCACAGGAACGACGACCGTTTTCGCCACATCTGACCATCGGTCGGTTACGTCCTTCGAAAAAAAAGGATATGTCGTTTGTCGGAATCGAATCCTTAATTGCAGATAAAATTAAAGATACATGGTTTGGGTGCTGTTCCATTGATGAAGTTGTGGTTTATTCCAGTGAACTTCATCCAGATGGTCCGGATTACGAACCTCTGGGAACTGCCCCTCTACGTGTTCTGTAATGTTTGCGCGCTTTGTAAAGATTAAATCACAGATATTCCATTCATCTTAAAAAAGATCAAAATCGATATCAAGTTTTATAGATAATAAAATAAAGAAGAGGAGATATTTTATGTCATTGAACGTAACACGTCGTCAATTTATTGGCACATCATTAGTTTTAACCTGTCTTCCCGCACAACTTTTTGCGCAGACGGAAGGGGATGTTGTGGCTCGAATGGCCATTATGAGTGACGTACATTTTTCCGGAAGTCCGGATGCGCCGGAAGTTGAACGGTTTAGAAAAGCGTTGGCCTTTATGTATGAATATTCGGCCAAACAGCCCTACAAAAAATTTGATGCCCTTTTGGTCGCCGGAGATATGACCAATCATGGAATACCGAAGGAAATCGATCTTTTCAAGAAGGAATTGGACGCGGCAGTCAAGCCGGGAACACAGAAGATCCTCTGTATGGGTAATCACGAATTCGGGGGCGGAAATAAAGAGTTATGGAAGAAAACATTTCAGACGGAATTGAATGATCGCTATGACGTCAACGGTTTTCAGGTTATAACGATTTCTCCGGATCGCGGTTCCTGCCGGGACGGCGACTATCTCTACGCTAAAGACTGGCTGAAAAAAGAACTTGATGCTGCTAAAAAATTTGATTCCAGGCGCCCGATTTTTGTTATGCAGCATTATCATGTAACTAATACTGTTTACGGAAGTTTGAACGGCGACTGCTGGGGAATTCAAGATCTCGACGATCTTTTCCAACAATATCCGATGGTTATTGATTTTTCTGGTCATTCCCATTATCCGATCAACGATCCGCGTTCTGCCTGGCAGGGGAATTTCTCGGCCTTCGGAACTGGTACGCTCAGTTATTTCGAAATGGAAGGAGGGAATTATGACAAATTCCCCGATGGCTATCGACAGGCTGCACAGTTTTATGTCATGGAGGTACACAAGGATAATTCCGTTGTCCTCAAACCCTATGACATTTTAAGTGGTACTTTCTTCGATATCGTCTTTCTGGTATCGGAACCAGGTAATATCGATAAATTCCTCTATACAAACGCCCGATATCAGTCGGCCTCTCTTCCCTATTGGACGGAGGATGCTAAAGTGGAGGTCGTGTCCAAGGAACCCTATAATACCATCCTTCGTTTTCCACAGGGAAAAGACGAGATTGTTGTTCACAGTTATCGTCTCGATCTTGAGAAAAAAATCGACGGGATCTGGAAAAAAGATGGTAGTAAATACTTTTGGTCGGAATACTATTTCAAGCCGATGCCGAAGGAAATGAATGTCGTTTTGGACGATTTGGAGGGGGCAACCGACTATCGCGTCCAACTAACAGTTATCAATGCGTTTGCTAAAGAGAGTACGAAAAAAATTACCGCGGAATTCCGAACCATAAAAGACGAAATTGATGAAAACGTCGATAAAACAACGGATAAACCGCACCCCAATCTCCTCGATATTACGTTTAATGAAAAGGGGGCGGTTAATACCCCGGTTAATGGTCTTAAAGAACAGAAGCCCGTTGTGAAAAATGGGGCTCCCAAATTTATTCGCGATTCCGCTTTAGGGATCGTTGCGGCTTTTGGTGGTAAAGATTTCTTTAAGGTCAAATTCTCTTCCAGAGACTTCGCGCGTATGCGTAAAGAAATAACGATTATGTCAAAATTCCGTATGGCTGAATTCGAAGGAACCGATACTCGAACCATTTTTTCGAGTACCGAAAGTGGGGGAAACAGTCTGGAAATCAATCAGAAAAAAAAGTCCCTGGAGTTCTGGGTTCATATCAATGGTAAATATGTTATTCTATCGACTCCCATAACGGCGGAGGTCTGGCATACCGCCTACGGTGTCTATAACGGCAAAAAATGTATTCTTTACCTGGATGGAAAAGTCGTGGCCGAAGCCAGTGCTACTGGAAATTTAACCTATACCACCGTCGAACGCGCGAAGGCCTATTGTGTCGGCGCCGATATTAACTCGCTCGGAAGTGGAGATGCCAATTTTAAAGGTCTGATCGCCACGGCGCGTCTCTATGGCTGGGCTCTCTCCCCGGAACAAATTAATAATCTGGAAAAGTAGTTCTGTTATGATACTGTACGACGTTATAAATTCCGCATTTCCAGGGAGCGCGGACACCATCCCTGACGGCAGGCAGGTCTCGTCCGCTTCCTCCAAAACAGGCGTCTCGCCTGTTCTGAAAAATAGACTTTTATAACGACCTTGAGTATCTATCAATACAATTTGGCACAGGTCTGCCCGTACCATGACACAACAATTCGGCACGGACCTGCCCGCACCATAACATACAAAGAACTTCCCAAACACGTAACCATTCACGAATGATTTTGGAACCATGGATATCACGGATAAACAGAGATAGTCTGCCGTAAAATACAATATTTTACAATAGCAAAAAATCATTTTTATCTATGATAATCAATAATTTTATCATAAAAAAGTTTGTTTGCCAAAAAACTATCCATGAAAATCTGTGTTATCCTTGGTTTCACTTTATATCCGTGAACGGTTACCCAAACACAAATGGATAAAAGGCATTGACCTCGACTACAATTCTGGAAAACAGGAATTCCTGGTTTCTTTTGTATACGCGACTCTGTCGGGAAGGATGGTTTGAGGTCCATGTTTTTATAGGGTAACTTCGAACAAATAATTCGGAACGCCTTTTATTCCAGGAAAATTTGTACCTCTTCATTTCTAACCGTCCTGACCTCTTTTAATACGTCATATAATAATTTTTCCTGCTTGGCTAGTGTACGCTGACATTGTTCCTGTTCCCGTCGTATTGCTTCGTACTCGTGGTCTGAATTATTTTTTTCTCTATTAGATGGTCCATCAACTTCTTGATTACCGCCATGTTTATTTGATTGATTTTGCAATAATACAGAACCGGTCGTTTCCCAGGGACCTTTCCTGATTCCCTCCACCATCGTTTTATTATCCTCGGTGTCCTGTAGGCGCTGTTCCAGTTCCTTCCATTGTTGATTGACATTCTTCCCGCTTGTTCCCTCCTTCTTCTCTCTTTCATACGGTTCGGAATATTCCATTTCTCCGGATTCCGTTTTCGTAATCGACCTGTTTTCACTCTCTGCCGTCGACTGCGTTCGTTTTGTGACTTCCAATATTTTATCTGTAGGAACTGAATGTTCGGGAAATACTCCCTGTTTTTCATGAATATATTCTTCCTGTTCAATCTCTGATTGATTTATTGGCTTTTCGTCGTAATGTTTTGGAGATTCAGACTCTGAATTCTCTGTGTCAAAAGAAGAACGAGACAAAAAACTCCCTTCACTCTCGTTCTCCCCCTTTTGTGGTGATAGAGAAGACTCTATTTCTTTTTTCCTGTTCATTTCTTTTTTCCTGTTCGATTTTCCCTGGTGTATCTGGAACAAGATCGAATCGGATTGTAACGGGAAATCCCTAATATTATCCTGTAATTGGGAGGAAGATACGACCTCCGTTGTATCAATAGACTCGATATCTTCCGCCTGACGCTTGAGATCTGACGTCTGAATATCATTTTTGACAACCGAAATCTCCTTTATAATCATATTTTTCATGTCAGGCAAAATGGCCGATCCAGAATTATCTTCAGAATTATCTTCAGATACTGTTATATTGTCCCTCTTGATACTCTTCTCTGTATCTATATCTTTATCGGTAGTATCTTTATCGGTAGTATTTTTATCGGTACAGATAATTTTATTCGTTGCGGAATCGTTCATCATTTCTGTTCGAGATGATGTATTTCCTGATATTTCCTCTATTTGAGGATTCGTATTATGGGCGGACAAGGGACGATCCTCCTCCGGACGATCATTTTCAGGACGCGTATTTTCCGGAAATTGTCTGTTTTTTTGTGGTAGTTCCGTTTTTTTGGTTTTTAAATTCGGAGGACGATCTTCGAAGTCAGTCTGTGGTCGTTGTTCGATCGGAGTCGATATTGTCTGCCGTTGTGTTGGTAAAACCGTTGATTCCTTCTCCTTTTCCATTTTAGGAGAAAAATCAAAATTATCCTGAAGAAACGTATCGAAAACCATACTATCGCCCCGACTTAAACGAAGAAAAGAATTTATTTTTTCTATAACTTCTTCCAAACGATACAATACGGGAATGTTAAAATTCAAAAATAATTCGTTCATAACTAATCTCCTTTATAAAAAGTTGGAAACAAAACAAAACAACGAAGGTATCATAGATCATCTAAAAAACAAGGGTTATAAAAAGATCCTGCCGTTTTTATTACATAAGACTGTCTTTTTCGTAAAAAGTGATTATAATAACTGTAATAGATCTGGCAGAAGGATCGGAAGAGAAGGAGGATGCATTGTGTGTACAAAAAAGGAAGATAAACGAGAACCAGAAGATAAACGAGAACCAGAGAATAAATCAGAATTCGAACATCCGGACGGACATCATACGGAAGACGAGGACAAGTTATCAACCTCCTATATGAACAGGGAATTTGCGGAAATCATTCGAAACTATCATCGTGCGGCGGAGAAGGTACGTTTATTTCCCCAAACTCCGGGCGTTTATTTAATGAAAGACGATGCGGATCGTGTTATTTATATTGGAAAAGCGAAAAATCTGCGTCATCGGGCAGGAAGTTATTTTCATCATACAGCATTGGAAGATCCTCGAACGGTTCCCATTGTCAACGAAATTCGTGATATTGATTATATTCCGGCGGAAAGCGAAGTCGACGCTATTTTAATGGAGGCGCGCCTGATTAAAGATATTCAGCCGAAATACAATCGGGATCTTAAAGACGACAAAACATTTCCCTATCTTCAAATATGTAGTCGTGAAGAATTCCCCCGGGTAATGATTACTCGAACACCCCGGGATCATGGAACGACGTTATTTGGTCCTTTTCCCAGCGCTTCCCTATTACGGGGAGCCATGGTTATTCTGCAAAAGATCTTTAAATTTCGGACTTGTTCCCTGGATATAAAGGCGAACGATGAACGCTGGAACTGGTTTCGTCCCTGTCTGCTCGCTTCAATTGGTCAATGTAGTGCTCCATGTCATAGGATGATTACGATGGAGTTGTATCGGAGAAATATCCGTCGATTACGGGAATTTCTGAACGGACATCGTCAACAGGTTCTTCAGGAACTGACCAACGAGATGAAGGATGCTGCCGCCGACCGTCGTTACGAACGGGCCGCCGAACTCCGTGATCAAATTGAGGCTCTAACCAAACTAAAAGAACGTGGTAAAATTGAAAAACATGTTCAACCGGAAGTTTTCCAGATTGACCCGAAACGTGGAGTCGTCGCCCTGAAAAAACTCTTAAAACTGGATGAACTGCCACGAACTATCGAAGGGGTTGATATCGCCCATTTGAGTGGAACGGATATGGTTGCTTCTCTTGTCCGTTTTCAAGATGGATTTCCTTGTAAATCGGGCTATCGGCGATATAAAATACAGACAGTGAATGGAATTGACGACTTCGCGGCTATTGCCGAAGTCGTTGCCCGGCGGTTTGCACTAGCCGATCCGGAAATTCCAATTCCGGATATTCTCCTGATCGATGGCGGAAAAGGACAACTTCATGCCGCCTGTCGTGCTCTGGAGCATACAGGGTCTCGTCCTAAATTCATTCTGTCCCTCGCTAAAAAGGATGAAGAAATTTTTATTCCGCAACAGGAAGAGCCCTTTCGTTTGACCCGTCATTCATTTGCACTGCGCCTTTTACAGTATGTGCGCGATGAATCACATCGATTTGCACAGCATTATCATCATTTATTACGGAAAAAATCGACGTTAGGTGATTTTTAGATTATTTTTTAGATTATTTTGGAGTGTAATATGTCCTTGCGAATAGGTCTTGGTCACGATACGCATCGTCTGGAAGAGGGAAGTGCCCTTCATATCGGAGGAGTTACGATTCCCTATTCAAAAAAATTAGTGGGCCATTCGGACGCCGATGTCTTGATTCACGCTATTATCGACGCTATTTTGGGGGCAACAGGCCTCCCGGATATCGGAGAACTCTTTTCCAATACAGACGAAAAAAACAAAAATCGCAATTCCCTTGAATTTCTGCGGGAAATAGAACTGTTAATCAACGATAAATGGTCCATTATTAATATTGATTCCATTATATTTGCGGAACAGCCCAAAATGGCCCCGTATAAAGAACAAATGCGCAATGAAATTGCGACCGTTCTCCATCTACGACCCGAACAGGTCGGAATTAAGGCCAAAACAGGTGAACATATCGGTATTATTGGCCGTAAAGAAGCCATTGCCGCGCAGGCAATCGTTTTAATGGAATGTGATCGCTAATATATACTCAAGGTCGTTATAAAAGTCTATTTTTCAAAACAGGCGAGGTGCCTGTTTTGGAGGATGCGGACGAGACCTGCCTGCCGTCAGGCATGGCGTTCCTCTCCCGGGAATGTCGTATTTATAACGTCGTACAGTCTATACGTACAGTCGTATACGTACTGTATAGTTGAAAAGCAGGGACGAATAAACTCTGTTCCCAAATTACAGAGATTATCCGCTTTTAATGTTATGCTATCCCGCTATATTTATTTCTGCAATGGACTTTAAGCAGGTCAACAATCCAGTTTCATTTCAGGTCATTTGGCAATATATTTCTATTTTACCAAATACTCCCCTATAAAAAAACAGATCCCTTCTCCACCCCCCTTGGAAGGATCGATAAAAGGACTATAATAACTATTCAGAAACATTGAAATAACGACATTCAATTGAATGTCCTTGCAATGGAAGAGCCATGAACCTGGTCAGGTGAGAAATCAAGCAGCCATAAGTGGTATCTTTCATGTGCAAGGGCGCTTTATTGAATGTCGTTTTTTTTTGCATATAAAAGAAAACCATTATCGACTTTTTACAAACTTTATGGTAAAATGTCCGTTAGATATTAATTAATAACGACAACAGACCGGGATACAAGTTACAATGTCCGATAATATAAACGAACGGAACGATCATACATCGCCGTCTTCCTATCAAGTGGTTGCGCGCCGATATCGGCCCCAGGATTTTTCACAGTTAATAGGACAGGCATCCATTGCGCAAGCACTATCGAACGCCATAACCACCGGACGAATAGGGCACGCCTATCTTTTTACCGGAGCCCGTGGTGTCGGGAAAACGTCTTCCGCCCGAATTTTTGCGAAGGCGCTCAACTGTGTCCATGGTCCGACTACGACTCCTTGTAATCAATGCGATATCTGTTTGAGTGTCAGTACCGGCGACGATGTTGACGTTATTGAAATTGATGGTGCTAGTAATCGTGGTATTAGTGATATTCAGGAAATTCGCCAGAATGCAAAAATATGTCCGAGTCGGGCACGTTTTAAAATCTATATTATTGATGAAGTTCATGCTTTAACGAAGGACGCCTTTAACGCTCTTCTCAAAACCCTGGAAGAACCTCCGGAACATGTTAAATTCATCTTCTGTACGACCGAACCAAATAAACTTCCCATAACGATATTATCCAGATGCCAGCGTTTCGATTTCGCGGGTATTGACGCTAATTCCATTGCCCTTCGCCTGCGCCAGATTCTCGAACAGGAAGGGGCAGATGCCGAAGATGGTGTCTGTGAAGTACTGGCTCGACGGGCCAACGGCTCTATGCGGGACGCGCAATCACTCCTGGAGCAACTTCTCGCACTCGCTCCACAGCATATCCATCTTGACGATGTTCATCAGATGCTCGGAAGTGTTAATGACCAACAGATTTTCGATCTGCTCCATGCTATCGCACAAAATGAACCGATTCAAATTTTTACCGTTCTTCATCAGTCGGCAGATCGGGGGGTCGATTTCGGGGTTCTCCTGGAACAGATGATGGGTTCTTTTCGCGATCTAATGGTCGTTGCGTCCGGTTGCTCCGCAACGGAACTCCTCTATTGTTCTCCTTCCCGATTCGACGAACTTCGCGAATTGACCCAACAATTGGGACTGCGTCGTATTCTCGCCTCGCTCCAACTAATCGATCAAACCGGACAGCGCCTCAAATTCAGTAACCAGGGACGAATTCTTCTGGAACTGGCTCTTGTCCGACTCGCCAATTTAGACCATATCGATCAATTAGCTCGTGTTATTCAGGGCCTGCGAAGTGGTAAATTGCCTGATACCATTCTAATATCCAGTCCCATTCCAGCCACTCAAAATCCTGTTACAAATTCAATTCCCGTCAATACTCCAATAAAAACAATTCCCGCGAATCCGCCCCATCCTGAACCACTGAAAACGATAGAACCTGATAAAAGGTCTGTGGCTACACCATCGACCATTCCCGGTCCGACATTGACGGATCAAAAAAAAATAATTCCCAATGCCGCTCCACCTCCTCCCAAGGAACAGAGTCCTGGCAATAACGTTGCGCAAAAGTCTGACGATCAAACTTCAACGTTCACGAAATATGATCCAGCGTCCTTAAATGATTTTCAAGCTAAAAAATTATGGGATCAGACATTGACCCTCTGTGGAGGAACCATTGAGATTACCGGCAAGGTCTGTTCCTCTGTTCATTTTGAAAAACCGGATAAATTAATCATTATTTTTCCCATGAAATGTTCTTTTGCAAAACAAAATTGTGAAAAAGAACAATCGACGATTCGTGCGCAAATGCTTCCATTATTAACCCATCCGATCGAATTGAAATTTCAACTTGACACAACAGCCAATCCCAACGAAAACAAAACATCAACTGCCCCGAAATATAAAAGTCAGCAAACCCTAATACGGGAACTGGAAGAAAATCCGCTTGTACAACGTGCAAAACAACTTTTTGGGGCCGAATTAAAAGAGGTTTCTGGAACGGAACATGAATAAACTGAAGATTCTGCCTGTTATACGGTAGGAGTTTATAAATACGGTATTTCCTGGGAGCGCGGACGCCATGCCTGACGGCAGGCAGGTCTCGTCCGCATCCTCCAAAACAGGCGTCTCGCCTGTTTTGAAAAATAGACTTTTATAACGACCTTGAGTATATT
>CAYUAP010000041.1:0-36025 GCA_964442735.1 uncultured Planctomycetaceae bacterium
ACGTCAGTTTTGAGTATGCGGACGAGACGTCAGTTTTGAGTATGCGGACGAGACGCCTGTTTTGAGCATGCGGACGAGACACCAGTTTTGAGTATGCGGTCGAGACGCCTGTTTTGAGTATGCGGACGAGACGCCTGCTTTCCCAGGAAATACTGAATTGATAACGTTGTACAGTATATAACGTTGTACAGTATATAACGTTGTACAGTATATAACGTCGTACAGTATATATATTATATGCTATTGAAGGTCAGGGACGAGAAGACAGAAATATGAAAAATTCTAACATTCTGTCCCCTTTTTTCGTTCCAGAAGTAACATTGTTATATCATCACTTTGAGGTGTTCCGTTGGCATGAGATGTAACCTCTTCACAGATGTTCTGAATAAGATCATTTGGAGTTCCGTTCGAGGCATTCATTGTATTTTTTAGTCGTTCCTCGCCATACTGTTCATGGGCCGGGTTCATTGCTTCAGTGACCCCGTCCGTATAGAGGAGCAAACGGTCGCCCGGGTTCAAGTGTATCGGGACCTCCTGGTATCGAGTCTTTTTTGAGCCCCCTAAAACGAGTGAATGTTTGATTCTCAAATACTCCCATGTGCCGTTGTCATGTTTCCAGAGAGGAGGGTTGTGTCCGGCGTTGACACAGACGAGTTCGCCGGAGTTGACGTTCAGGACGGCGAGGAACGCGGTCAGAAACATGTGCGCCTGATTGTTACGACACAACTCAAGATTGGCTTGAGTCAAAGCGTCTGCGGGAGAGTTGCCTGACAGGATCATCTCTTTCAAAAGTGCTTTTGCATTCATCATATAAAGCGCGGCGGTAATGCCCTTGCCAGAGACATCCGCAATAATCATCGCCTGATGATTGTCGTCGATCATAAAGAAATCATAAAAGTCGCCGCCGACCTCCTTGGCCGTATACATAGCGGCGGATAATCTCAACAGTTCGTTGTCGGGAAAATCGGTAGGCAGAACACTGGTCTGGATAGTTCTGCCCATTTCCAGTTCCGCGTCAATGCGTTTCGCTTCGGATTCAATCGCGAGTTTCAAGGCGTTCACCGTGGCGTTAATACCGAGGGATAGCGAATTGAATTCCGGGGTGTTTTTCACTGCCACTTTTTCTTCCAGATTACCATCGGTAATTTTTTCCAGCGAGTCGTTGATGGAATAAATGCCCTTGATAACCACTTTTTGCAAGAGATTGGAGACCAGCAGAAAGATGACGCCGAACAGGACCAGATTTCCGATCACGAGGATCCGAAGGACCGAATCGCGGGAAAGGTACATTTCCTCCTCCGGTAGAGTCGCAGTGAGGATATATTTACCACAGGGGACGGAGAGACAAAGGTACGGCGTTCCATCAACCATGTCTTTGAATATTTTCTCCTGGCCGTTAAAACGATCATCGTTAAAATGATCATCATTAAAACGACTATCATTAAAACGATCATCATTGACGGAAATACGAAGTTTACCGTTGTGACCGATACGTGCGGAGGCAGCGATGTTCTCTATATTCGCAAGGTTCATGGCCTCCTGAATACGTTCGGGGCGATACCCGATCTGAATAATGCCGGGAAGATCAAAACGGGCGACTCCCGTATACTGGAAGAGGACTTTCTGGGCCCCATTCGGTCGTGGTTCCTGTACCAGAGCAAAGTCAGGATGGTTCAGAGCGGGCATAAATTCACTGGACTGCACGGAATTGGCCATGTTGTAGCCTTGGTATTTTTTCGGAATGGAGGCGATGAGAATTCCTTTTTCATCCGAAACATGAAGTTCGTCAACATCGAGTTCCCGGCGTATTTTTTCCAGTTTCATCTCGTCTTTCAGAATGTTTGGATTTTCCGAGACAATTCGAGCGAAAGCATGTGCTTTTGCCAAAGCGGCGGAATTGGACATGGCAATTACGGTTTTTAAATTGGATTCGGTCGTCATGACCCGGCAACGGATGTCGTCCAGATTCGCACGAAGAAGTTCAAGTGCCGAATTTTTCGCCAGATAACTGTGAATCCACCATGAAACAGTGAATGTCAGCAGAAACGCAATGGATACAAAAAGCAACAACCATTTTTGAAACAATTTTTTCATTGAACATCCCCATTATTCAACCGTTTCTTCAGAATCAGATAATTTTGATCGTTTTCGCGCAGATATTCCACAGAGTCCATGATTTTTTTCACCATGAAAATACCCAGACCACCTGTCTGACGTTCCGACAGAGGTTTGGAAATATCCGGCGAAGTGGCCTCCAATGGATTATAGGCAATGCCTTGATCGATAAATGTCATGTTCAGAGTTTGCAGGGCAAAGTCAAACTCCACCTTGACCTCAACAGTACCGTCTTGCCGGAGGGAACCATACGTTACGATATTGGTGAAAATTTCATCGGCGACGATCAACAGTTGTTTCTTTGTTTTTTCCGGGAGACCAAGTTCCTCGCTAATATTGGACAACCAAGTTTTTAACGTAGTGAAGGCTTCCCGTTCGTTGGGAAGTTGAAGTGTATCCAGACCGTAATATTGAAATTTTCTGATGGTCGCAGGCATGGGAACGGTTCCTTATTCGAAATTCAAGAGTTCATCAAAACCGGTCATTTCAAAGATTTCCTTAACATCGTCGTTGGCGTTTTTAATTGTCAGGGAACCAATGTCCTCCAGGTGTTGATCGGTCGTCATAATCACGCGGAGGCCCGCACTGGAAATATAATCGACGGCGGTAAAATCCAATATGAGTTCCGTAACACCATCCCAGTTTGCCTTCAGTTCTTTTTCGAGTTCCGGCGCGGTTATGGTGTCGATACTTCCTTCAATGGAAACATTAAGTTTTTTCGCATCTCTGGTCATTGTAGTTTTCATTTTATTATCCTTTGTTTTATTATCTTTTGTTTTATTATCTTTTGTTTCATTATCTTTTGTTTTATTATCTTTTATCATTTGGTGTTAGCAGGGAGAGGGGATTGATTCCGTTCTCCCGGCAAAGTCAGATTCAGGGAGGAACGGGATACTTCATTTATTTCGAAAACGGAGGAGGAACAACCCTTGGCAAGAATCATTCTTGCCATACGTCCTTGTTCGTCATCGGCATTGAGTGGATTTTTTCCATCGCCCTCCCAAACGGCAAGAATTTCCGTAGACTTGGTTTCCTCTGAAATACCGATTTCCAGCAATAGTGATTCCACGCGGGGAAAAAGAATATTTTCAAGCAGTTCCTCCAGCATAAGTTGTAGAGTTTTGCGTCCTTTTGCGTTCAGTAATTGTTTTTCGGCGAAGGCATCGACCTGGGCCCGAAAATGATACAAGTCGAATTCCGCGCGATTCAACTCGAAATTCAACATACCAATGCGACGGAGAAAAGCACGTGTTTTCGTTCGTTTAGGGGAGTCGAACAGATCCTTTGCCGGGCCTTCCTCATAAATAACGCCATTGTCCATGTAAAAGACACGGGACGAAACCTCGCGAGCGAATCGCATTTCATGGGTAACGATCAGCATGGTAATACCCGTTTTTGCCAGATTGCGAATGACCGATAGAACTTCATTGACCATAGTCGGATCAAGAGCCGAAGTCGGTTCGTCGAACAGAATGATTTCCGGATTCATCGCTAATGTTCTCGCAATGGCAACTCGCTGCTGCTGGCCACCGGAAAGTTCACTCGGGAGCGCATCGGCTTTGCCGGACAGTCCGACCAGATCCAACAGTTCCATTGCCTGTTTTCGTGCCTCCGAGTTGCATTTTTTCAAAAGGCGGCGCGGACCGAGCATAATATTTTCCGCAACAGTCAGATGTGGAAACAGATTAAACTGTTGAAAGACCATTCCCATTTTCATGCGAAGTTTCGGAACATTAACGTTTTTTGCGAGAACATTCACATCGTCCACGTAGATCTCTCCGCTGTCCGGATGCTCCAGTAAATTGAGACAGCGCAGAAAGGTACTTTTCCCCGTTCCGGACGGACCGATGATGGAGATGATTTCGCCTTTCTTAATTGTTGCGCAGACATCTGTCAGAACCGGTGTCCCGTTAAATGATTTTGCAAGATGCTTGACTTCGATCATTTTGTGTCTCCTTCTTTTCTGTGTTTTCTTCGTCTGTTCGGATTGAGCTTGTATTCAAGTAAAGAAAGTCCCATCGCCAACAGCCAGGCAGCGACGAAATAGATGACAGCCGTTGCGATTAGTGGGAAAAACGCCTCGTAGGTACGGCTGCGGATGATATCGCTCATTTTGGTCAGATCCTGAATGGCGATATAGCCGACAATGGAAGTCGTTTTCAGTACGTTGATGAATTCGCCCCGATAGACCGGCAAAATACTTCGTACCGCTTGTGGCAGAATCACGTTTCGGAACACGGCGAATCGGGAGAAGCCAAGCGCCAACGCCGCCTCGGACTGCCCCTTCGGAATTCCCTCAATACCGGTTCGGAGCATTTCCGCAACATAGGCAGAGAAGTTCAGTCCGAATCCAATTACCGCCACCAAAACCGCATCTATGTCGATTTTGGCGAAAACCACATAATAAAGGATCATCAGAATTACCAGAATAGGAGTTCCCTGCATGAGGGAAATATAACATTTACTGAACATTCGCCAAAGCCAGAATCGAGAGCGGCGCATCATACAGACGGGAAACGCCAGTATCGTACCGAGCAGTGCCGCCAGTACTGTGATTAGTAGCGTGATCTTCAGTCCCTGTAAAATCAGTTTCCAGCGGCTTTCCCGTAAAAATGTACGGTCGAAACTCGCGGCCAGCTCTTTACCGGTATTAGACAGCCAGTCACGGAAGCCGGGTGTACTGTTCCCGGTTTCCTTGCGTACAATCGCCACGATTCCGCCCAAATAATTGGGTTCGGTGAAAAGTACCTGTTGTTTACGTTCTTCGGTGATTGTTATGCAGCCGCCCCCCATATCGGCCTTGCCGGACACAATCGCTTCGATGAATCCGCCGAATTCCATCGGAAGGATTTGAATGGAGTATCCGAGTTTCTCCGCCACAAGCATTGCAACCTCAATATCGAAGCCGACGATTTGTCCGTCCCGGACGAAGGAGAACGGTTCAAACTGGGGAACCGTGGCGAATTTCAGAGTTCCCTTCTCGCCGGAATGAGGATTCGGCATGATCTGCTCCGCCTCGTCGGCAACGAACCATTTCCGCTCCAGTTTTTGCAGTGTTCCATCGGCTTTCATTTGTTTGATTTCATCGGAAAACGCATCACGGAGCGACTGTGACTGACGTGAAAAAAAGAATCCGTAATCATTGTCGGTCACTTTTTCTTTCAGACTGTTCAGACCCGTGCGACTTCGCAATAATATGCGTGCCTGCGGTTCCTCCATCAGAAAGGCGTCAATTTTTCCGGACTCCAGCGCGGCGACCAGATCGTTGAACATGTTGAAATACACCGGAAGTGATTGTGGCATATATTTTTTGGTCAGCATGTCGTTTGTCGTTCCGGTCATAATGCCGACCTTGTGTCCTGCCAACTGTGACAGACTGGAAATTTCTGTTGCCGGAGCATCTTTCTTTTCCCGTCGCGCCAGAATGGACAGCCCGCCTGTATAATAACATTCAGCAAAATCGACTTTGCTTTTACGTTCCTCGGTAATGGACAGGGCATCGCCAACGATGTCAACTCGACCAGCACTCAATGCCTCAATCAAAGCCCCGAAAGTGACGGGAACGAATTCAAATTCCATGTTAAGCTCATATGCAATTCGGCGGCCAAGTTCCACGTCCAATCCAGTCGCCTTTCCATCGCTTCCAATGTAGCACATTGGTTCCAGTACCGGATCGGAAGCAAAGCGCAATTTTCCGTTTTTCCCGGTATAATCTTTTTTGTGATTCCAATTTTCCAGAGTTTTTGCCGCCGAACTTCCCTTGCACCACTTGTCAATGAGTTTTTGCAGTTCTCCTGATTGTTTCAGTTTTTGGATCACCACGGTTGCCTGTGCCGTCAGAGGCGATCCTTTTGCAAAGGCATAGCCGTAGAAATCCTCGGCATAAACTCCGACGAAGCGCAATTCATCGGAAAATTTGGCCGCGTAGAGTTGCGCCACCGGTTCATCCAGCAGAACCGCATCGACTTTTTCGGTTCGGAGCGCTTGCACGGATGAATTGTTGTCGTTAAAAAAGATATAACTGATTCCGGCTTGTAAAGGTTCAGTCAACCTCTGAAACTCGGCCCCGGTGAGCGAGGCTGCTTTTTTCCCCTGGAGATCGGCAAGTGAATTGACGATGGTACTACTGGTTTCCGGCGTTTTCTTTATGGTTCGGGTCAAAATTGCCAGACCACCCTCGTAATATGGTATGGAGAAATCGACCTTTTCCTCGCGTTCCGGCGTAATATACATTCCGCCACTTGCGACATCGACCTTGCCGGACATGACCGATTCGAGCAGAGCGCCGAAGTTCATCGGGACAAAATCGAGCTTCATATTCAGATCATAAGCGATACGGCTCACAAGCTCCACATCCAGGCCGGCGTAATGACCGTCGGGACCGAGATGGCACATTGGCTCCTTGGTTGGGTCCGAGGCGTAGCGTAGCGTTCCGGCACTTCCGTCAAAATCGGTACGGTGTGTCCACTTCTCAAGTTTTTTCCCGTCCGGATTGCTTTCACACCATTTTGAGGTGATCTTCTTCAATTCTCCGCTGTTTTTCAGATGGAGGAGGCATTCATTGACTTTTGCGGTGAGCGGCGATCCCTTTTTAAAGGCGAAACCGTAGCGTGCCTTTTCGTAGATATCCGCAAGTCGCAGTTTATCCGGATAGCGTTCCGCCCAGATTCTCAAAACCGGACCGTCGGCGAGAGCCGCATCCACTTTTCCCGCCAGAAGAGCCTGAACCGCCGTCGGATGGTCTGTGTAGGAAAAATATTCGACACCGGAGACATGCCGTTCCGTCAACTCCTGTGTGACACTTCCTGTTTTAACGGACGCACGTTTTCCTTTGAGATCGGCGACCGAACGAATTTCGCCATTCGAGACTGGTCCCTCGTCTTTCCGTACAAGAAGGACCACCTCCGAATCGAGATACGGATCGGACATGGCCAGCGATTCACGGCGTTCCGGAGTCGCGTTCAACGTGGCGATGACAAGATCGATTTTTCCACTGGTTCCGGACGCGATCAGAGCATCATAAGACATTTGTTCGAACCGGACATTCCGGTTGAGGAAGAGTCCCAGACGCATGGCAAACTCAATGTCAAATCCGGTCGGTTTCCCCTTTTTTCCGATAAAACACGCGGGTTCCGTTTCCGCGGCGATACCGATAGTCAGTGTCTTTACGGGGGAGGAGGGAAGTGGAATCTCCGGCAAGTCGGGTTCATGCTCCGTGTCGAACCAGCGTTTGTGCATTTCCTGATAGGTTCCGTCCGAACGATACTGGCGAATGAACCGGTTCACGTTCGCAAGCAGTTCCGTATTTTTCTTCGCAGTGGCAACGACAATTTGTTCGGGGGCGAGCGTTCCCGGAAAAACAGTAAAGTCCGGATTGCGTTTCTCGACATAATTCAGATAAAAACTATCGAACGCGAACGCGTCGATCCGACCTGATTTCAGAGCCTCCAGGGGAGTTGTATTGAAATATTGAATTTTTGCATTCGGCAATTTTTGTTCCACAACGGTCATTGCGGTTGTTCCCTGCCATACCCCGATCACCCGTCCGGAGTTGTTGAAACTCTGCCAACTGTCCGTCGATTCCCCGTAATCCGCCTGGCGAATCATGACGGCGACAGGGGAGTCAATATAGGGATCGGAGAAGAGCAACGTTTCCTTCCGTTCCGGCGTGGCGTCCATCTGGGCGACGGCGAGATCGATTTTCCCACTTGCACAGGCCGGAAATAATGCCTGATACTCCATGATCTTCACTTCGTATTTCAGGTTCAGAAACAGAGCCAGACGCTTGACGAATTCCATGTCAAAACCGAGTATGGCTCCGTTTGGTCCGATAAATCCCATCGGTTCGTTTGTGCAATCGGAACCGATAACGATGGTTCCGTCCGGATGGGAGGGCATGGGGATTTCCGGCATGACCGAATCTTTTGATTTCACCCAGCGGTCGTACATCTCCCGGTACGTTCCGTCAGCGCGGTATTGCCGGATAAAGGCATTGACTTTTTCCATCAGTTCCCGATTTTTGGACGGCGCGACAACGGAAATATGTCCGACCGCCAATTCCTCCGGCAAGAGCAGTAGGTCGGGCCGTTTCAAATTTGCGTATTCCAAGGAGGGACGGTCGTAGACCATTGCCGTAATCCGTCCGCCACTCAACGCCGTATAGATATCACCGGGGGTGGTGAACTCCACAAAACGGGCGTTGGGAAACGCTTTTTTCGCGGAGGAAAGCGCAATTGTTCCAGTTTCGCCGCCAATGATATATTCACTGGAATTCAAATCGGATGCTCCGGAGATTTTTTTCGGCGCACTCGTTTTTCCACATCCGGAAAAAGCGAATACGACGCTCAGGCCAAGCAGTATTACTACCTTCTTCCATACTGTATATTTATCCGAATATTTATCCGACATAAGATATTTATCCGACATAAGATATTTATCTGACATAAAGGTTCCCCATTTCGCGAGAAAAGTCCAGAAGTTCGTTCATTTGTTTTTTTTCGAGTACGTTCGCAATGTTCCGATTCGGCGTTTGACTGAATTTCAGTATCAAGGGAGGACGCCACCGTTCTTCCGCAGATGTTCCGGTACGCTCCGTTTTGTTACGGTCTTTGCGAATGCAGATTTCGGACCCTGGGGCCACGGGTTTGACGATCTCCGAATACGGAAACTTCGCCGCGATTTTTTCATGCCCTGTATCGATAACAACCTCTTGCGGAAACTCATAACGTACCGGAATTTGAACACATTCTTTCCGCATACCGACCCAAAGATTGATTTTCGACAGTACTCTTTTTGGAGATGAACTTTCCGGCAAAGGAAAACAGCGTCCACGTCGGGCAAGACCGGGAAATTCGGTGATTCGTTCATTGTCGAGGTCATTCATGGACGCGCTCCGACAATAACTAGCGACGAGGGGTGAAAAGCGGATGTGTTCTCTTTCTTCCAAAACGTGAACCAGACTGGCATAAACCGCCGTTCGTAGTTCCCCATCTGAATTGAATCGGCGACGAATCCGATCGTCTCCCGTTTTTCGTACCGGAACTTTCATCTTGATGTGTCGGACCTTGTCGTTCGCTCCCTTGCTGTAAATCAGACGCTCCCTTTTCAGTTTCGTCACAGGATTGTATTCCTCGTGAATTGGGGAAAAGCCGTTCTTTTTATCTTTCCCGTCATATTTATCTTTTCCGTCATATTTGTTGCCGAAAATAACGAGGTAAAAATAGACTGGGCCGTAATAAAGTTCCGTTTTCCAAAACAGGCGGGACACCTGTTTTGAGTATGCGGACGAGACGTTCGCGTTCCCGGAAAATGCCGAATTGATAACGTCCCGCAGTATATCAGATTTTTTTACTTCCGACAAATAACATTGGTCGGCACGTTGATCAGTGGGCATATCTTCAAACAGAAAACCTTCGAAGAATCGACGTAACCGCGGAACGTTCTGCAAATAGTTTCGCAGAACCATTCGTTCTTCGGAGAGTTTCTTTTGAATACTGCTTATAAAAATACGGATCAGATTCATTCGTCGCTTTCCCTTGATTTTCTTATATTTATTCCGGAATCGTTACCGACTCCATACGATCATTCATTATACTGCTTTTTAAGGACCCTTCAATAATAAAGATCGGTGAAATGGAAGAATTTGTTCCAGAAAACAGATTTAGAATCTGATCAAGGATTTTTTCCTGTTGGGAGCGAAATTCGTTCTGTTTGGTCAGAAGGGGAACGGTTCTTTTCGCTCTGTTCCCGTTGAAAAGCTGTTTTCGGTATAGATTCAAGGTTGTTATAAAAGTCTATTTTTCAAAACAGGCGAGACGCCTGTTTTAGAAATACGGACGAGACATTTGCGCTCCCGGGAAATGACGAATTTATAATGTCGTACAGTATATGTCGGTTGACTTTACAATTTCAATCCGTGAACGGTTACTCAATACGATACCCTTTTTACGATACCCTCGTTACGATACACTTGTCATGATACCCTCGTCATTTACATCGTCATTTACATCGTCAATTCAGAATGACAGCTTTCATTTTTCGTTCAGGATCCAAAATGCGATGTTTTCGGTCTAAAATGCCCTCCTTCCCAATATATTTTGTACCAGGGATTTTACACCAAAAGTCTGTACAGATTATAACCCTGGATATTACTTCCCGGGCGATACGCACAGACATTCCCGCGCTTTTTCGCCACAGGCACCAATGACAACAGTGACCGTGTGCGAGGTTTCATTCCATTCGGATTGTACTTCGGTATTGTCCACCAAAACCTTCAACGGTTTTTTGGCGACATGAAAGACGATCGAAAAATCCCGAGATTTTGGCATTCCGTTGTAGGAACCACTTCTCGCTCCAATGACCAGAGAGGTATTCCCGTTCGGTAATGGTTTACATTCGATTTTTGTCAGAGCGAATTTCCCCGATTTGTATTCGAGACTCGTTCCATCGTCCTCGTAAAGCGTGAACGTTCCGGCTGCCGAGGGGTAGACCTGAAATTCAACACGTTCGTTCCAGCCCCTTTCAACATACTGCTTGATCGGCCAGGTGGGAATAATCGCCCCTGCTTTGACAAGGAGTGCCCCGCCATGATCGTCCGTAACCTTAACTTTGTAATCACAAGGTCCCTGAATGGTTTCACCGGTCCACCAGTCGTACCACAGCCCGGTCGGGATTTTTGCCGTCTCGACAAAGGCGGAGACCAATAACGAGTCACCAAGCAGATATTCGCCCTGACATTTGTCATATTCGGGCACTTCAGGGTATACCATAGTGAGCGCACGCATGACCGGCCAACCCGTCCGTGCGGCGTCACTCGCCATCGTGTAAAGATAGGGCATGAGACGATATCGGAGGTTGGCGTATTCACGAAATGGCGAAATTTTTTCGTCCTGAAGTAACCATGGCTGATACCAGTAGTCCCAGTTGTTTTGCTGCGACCATGTTTGGAGAAAACCGAAGTGCAGACTCTCAATATTGGATATAGACATGTCACACGACTGGTTGGAATGGCCCGAATATGCGAGATTCAGTAGAGATACAAGCGGTTTCGCCCCGCCTCCAGTGTCCCCGGCCCATGTTGCCACGTACTGTTGCACTCCCGCATAGCCCCCTGCGGAATAGACCATCGAACGACGCTTGGTGTAGTCTTCAAAACCACGAGACATTTGTTTGTCATAAATGTCCGGATAGAGATTGTGCATTTCCTCGTCCTTCATTCCGTTTTCCCATTTGCGATTCGGATGCTCGCCAAACTGATTACAACCGTCAAGTTTGAAACAGGCCGCTCCCTGATCAACAAACTTTTTCAGATGCTCGAACCAGGGCTGTGATCCTTCCGGATACGTATCTTCACTCTTTGTTTTATTGGCTGTTGCCGCGTCGGGATTTCCGATTCTGTCATCAGTCCACGTCTCGGTAATCCCCTTCGGCAGTACAGGCTTGCCCCCGGACGCGCGTACTTTGCCCGCGACCAGTTGCTCTTCATAACGACTAAGGTCATAATCGCAACAGAGCCATAGACTCAATTTGAATCCCTTGCGTTTCAGCGCAGCAGTGAATGTATGTTCCCCCTTGGGAGCCCAGTACGGGAAATAAAAGCGTTCCTTGTTCCATGCCTTTTTAGTACTTAAGTCATAGAATTTTTGCATCCAGCCCGGTTCAAGTCCAATTACGTCACAGGGCAACTTCATTTCACGAAAACGCATAGCGTCGTTGACAAGGTTAAACTGGTCGATGTTCTGATTACAGACAAAGGTAAAGCCATATCCCCAAACCGGGAGTAATGCGGGCCGCCCCGCAAGCTGTGTGTACGTATCAAGTAACTCGCGGTAGTCCCTTCCCGTAAAGACATAGAAATCAATATTCCCTTCCGGAGCCTTGCAGATCATGGCGTTAGGATCGCCCTTGCCGACATCAAACACGTTCCGCCAGGTACTGTTGAGTAACATTCCCCATCCATTACAACTCAAGGCCATCGGGACAGGAATATTACAAAGATTGTTCCGCACCCACATTTCGTAGACACCACTACGGCGCATAATATTGTCACGTGAAGAATCACCTAGTCCATAAATTCTTTCGTCCTTTGTTAAACCGAAACGAATGGTAAACCCCTTGCCCTCAAGAGCCGGCAAGATCGAAACATCAGCGGACGAAACGGCAGACTTCAAACGCAAGTCCCCACTCTTGCCATCAACGTTCAATGTAAAACCAGAAGTCTTAATTGTATTGTTCGTATGGGTAAAAGCAACCGGAGCAAAATCAGACTTCAAAATACCATAACGGTTCATTCCCGACTCGGTCCACTGGTCCGTCTTTCCACGACGTACCCGAAACAGATTGTTCGCAAGGACATCAATGCGAAGTAATGTCCGATCCTGTAACTCGAAGATGACACTTTGTTTTCCTGGAGCAACCGGGTCCTTCCATTCAGCATACGTAATAGGCGTGAACATAATCATGAACATAATCGTGAACATAATCATGAACATAATCGTAAACATAATACTGAATACCAATACAAAGATATTCATTCTTTTCATACTGTAGTACTCCATTAGGTTAAATTGGCTATTAGGTTAAATTGGCTTCAAAAACAACATGATAATACGATACTTCATTTTTCCCGACCTCGACCTTCAATCTTCTTCCAAGACCTTCCAGTCGAGTACGAGCAGACTTCTCCATTTCTATTTCATTATACTTGAATTCGGACCTCATGCAATCCAGATTCGTCATTATTCACCACATTACATATATAATCACAGATAACACTGAATTTTATGGAGACTCTTTTAAAAACACTTTGTTCATGATAATATCAATACAGAACAAGACCAAAAGAGGTCTGTTTTGTGAAAAAAGAAGGTTAAAACTTTACGTTTTTCGGAATATTCAAAACAGATGAAACACCTGTTTTACGGATATGCGGTCGAGAGGTCAACGTTTCAGTTTTGTCTGCCAAAACAACAGATTTTATCACACCACCCTGTGAACAATACAGGGATTTTTCTCGTGAATTATTACAGGAATAGTTCATTACGGACCTATTGACATTAAAAAAAGACGAGTATAATGAACAATAATCATATGGGGTGTGTTATACATTATATCACACATTGGAAAATGAATGGTTGATTAAAGTGCAGAATAATAAATCTGTTCTTTATTCAGATATTTTGTGGAATAAAAGACGGTCAACGGAAGGTGTCCTTGTTTGTGTCGATAAAAATACTTTCAGGCGAGATGTTCGCGGAAAAACTTTGAATTCTTGTATTTCCCGGTTCACTCCGTAACTCATGACCAAAATATTCCAAAACATTTTAGAGCGAGAACATTTTAGTACGAGAACATTTTAGAGCGAAGGAGTGTCAATGAAAAATCCGAATGGACATAAATTCAGGACAGATATTGTTTTGTTTTTATTGATTTTTTTACTGTGTCTTCACAAAGTAACCGGCGATGTTATCCATGAATGGCTGGGAGTTGTTATTGTCCTGCCGTTACTGTGGCATCTTTGTCTCAATTGGAATTGGTTGACCGCCGTATTGCGAAGATTTTTTTCCAAACAGACTTTTACGGTCCGTTTCAATTTGATTTGGGATATTCTGCTGTATATGTCCATTGGCATTACGATTTTTTCAGGTATCCTTATATCAAGGTCGTTTCTGTCTTTATTTGGTATTTCAATTGAAAATGACGCTTTTATGAGTTACATTCATCACAATCTCACAAAACTGTTGTTTATCATGATCGGTATTCATTTGGGAATGCACTGGGACTGGATTCGTGCACGATTGTCTAATATTTTTACGTCTAATAATTATTCGTCTAATAGTCTTTCGTCTAATAGTCATTCGTCCGCAATAGAATCCGAACAGGGAGTACAAACCACCAATCAGTCAACTGTGGAGGAAAAGATATGAAATATGTAATACGTCTTTTCATTCTTCTTGTAGCAGGTATTTTGCCAGCCTTGTTGATCATTCCAGTTTCGCATACAAATTGGGCGAACAATATTCGCGTAGAGATTAACGAATGGCGGGCTAAAAGACGTAATGCCATGCAAGAACAAAATTCGAAAAAAGAAATGACTTCCGATAAACCTGTATCTTCGGACATAAAGATCGACAATCAGTCATCGAAAGAAAAGTCGAATGAAGCTGTTGTGCATAAGAGCGAACACTCTTCATCCTCCACGCCATCATCCACTTCGCCGGAACATCAAAGTCCTCAAAAAAATCAAGGTCCCAAGATGCGATCTCCCGATTTTTCATTACAGTCTTTGTCAGAAATAATACAATTTCTTGTTTTTACCGGAATTCCATTTTGCATTGTTATCGGCTTAAAACGGTTTCTTTCACCTCGAAATAAATCTGTGTCGAAAACCTGATTTTCAGTACCTGTTCACGGATATAAAAAATGGGGTTGATTGAAATTAAGTGAATTATTATAGTGTCCATTATGAACGTACAAAACAGTAATAAACCAGACACGGATATACAATGTTCATGGTAAAATGCGATTGATGTCGGTCGATTTTACAATTTTAGCCCGTGAATGGTTTCAAATGATTGTATTAATGATTGCTCGAACAGCCGGTATAGGAGATTTAGCATAAATACTGTATGGTGCCAATCCTTTTTTGGAAGATACAATAAAATTTGGAGTATAACATTCGTCGATTCCGAACAAAATTCAGGTGAATTTATTGACACTATTTATAGAATTTGATATATTGGGATTTTTAAAGGGTTATACACGAGAATCAGGTCAAAATGTACGCTGTCATTTGCGGTAACATAGGCTGTCATTTATTAACTTCCGGAGATTTTGTTATGAAAAAAACAATAATGTTATTTTCTTTTGTGTTCTTTATTGCTCTTTTGAATATCTCTTGTTTGTCGGCGAAGGAAACCACCGCTCTCATTCTTAATATTTGGCCGAACGGTGCTCCGATTGGCGATAATAAAGTTGAACAGGTGGAAGTCAAACTCCATATCTGGCTCCCGGAAAAAGAAAAAGCGACTGGTAAAGGTGTTGTTATTTGTCCGGGAGGTGGATATCAGGTATTATGTATGAATACCGAGGGATATCCGATAGCGGAATGGCTTCAGGCAAACGGGATCGCCGGTTTCATTCTGGAATATCGTCTGCCAAAAGGACGCAATACCGTTCCATTATCGGATGCACAACGAGCAATTAGAACCGTTCGTGCCCATGCCGCAGAATGGAATGTTTCACCGGATAAAATCGGTATTATCGGATTCTCCGCAGGTGGACATTTAGCGTCAACCGCAATTACCCATTTCGATAAAGGAAACGAAAAATCAACCGATCCTGTTGAACGGGTTTCCTGCCGGCCCGATTTCGGTATTCTAATCTATCCGGTAATCACCATGTACGCCCAAACCCATTGCAGTACATGTAAAAATCTTTTAGGAGACAATCCTTCGGATGAATTAAAAACACTTTATTCCAATCACCTTCAGGTCGGCAGGGAGACGCCTCGTATCTTTATGGTTCATGCTACAGACGATACCGTCGTTCCTATCGTCAATAGTCTGATGTTCGAAGAAAAAATGAAGGAATTCAATCGGCCTGTTTTACGTTTAGAGCCCCCAAAAGGAGGACATGGCCTGTTCGGTTGTAAAGGTCCGGTCTGGGAAGAATGGAAAAAAGCCTGCATCGAATGGATGAAAACATTCTAAAAGGGTAACCATTCAAGGTCGATTTCGGAACCATGGATATCACGGATAAACACAGATAGTCTGTCGTAAAATACAATATTTTACAATAACAAACGAAACAATTTTATCTGTTCCAATAAACAATTTTATCATAAAAAAGTTTGTTTACCAAAAACTATCCATGGTTACACTTTATATCCATGAATGGGTTACACGCCTTCCAACATCACACTGTGGAGGAAGACGTAGCCGGAATAAAAATCTTAATTAAAGAGAGGTTTCTGATATTCTTTTTTTGTTTAACAGAATATTAATTCTTTATTCTATCGTAACTTTATTTTTCAAAATAGGCATTATACCATTTTAGACATTCGGAAACTTCCTCAATCAGTTTATCGGAATCGCGCTCATATTCCACGGAAAGAGGACCTGTGTATCCCTGTTTTTTCAGTTCGTCGAGGATTTTATCAATTTGACAAGCTCCTTGACCATAGGGTACCACATAACTTCCTTTACCGATATTTTTTTCATCCACCAAGTGCATGGAGTTGAATTTTCCAGCGAGTTTTTTGACGCCTTCAAGAGGGGCAATACCAGCAACGGCCCAATGACCAGTATCCGCACCGGAACCAATATTTTTATAACCATTGAGTTCTTTAAGGATATTTTCGGGCAGACCGGCTTCCTGTTTGTGATTATGAATAGCGACTTTTACTCCATATTCACCGGCAAGTCTATCGACCATCGTCAGTGTTTTAACATCTTTACCCGCCTCTATTAAGACGATTCCGATATTCAGTGCTTTGACAAATTCAAATATTTCCCGCCATTGCGCTTCGTTTTCGGCTCCAATAACACCATATCCAACCGGCTTTATCCTGGCGGCGGCCATGATATCTTTTATCTTCTTGATAACAGTTGGATCTTTAGTAACCTGGAGCGTTTGATTACTGTCCTTCGCCAGTTTATGGCCCGGATAGATCTCCACAAATTTAAATCCTTGACGTCCCGCCGTTTTTACCGCGTCTTCAAAAGTCATCATTCGATAGGAATACAACTGTAACGCGAAATTGGGTTTCCAATCCCCGGCAAAAACAGATTCGGTAACTAATGCTACCGTCAAAAACAGACAAAAAACCAATAGTTTTTTCATAAATAAACCTCTTTCTTTAAATTGCTGGTTCCTTTCGGAGTAACCGTTCACGGATATAAAGTGAAACCACGGATAACACTGATTTTCACAGATAGTTTTTTGACAAACAAACTTTTTTATGATAAAATTATTGGTTATCATAGTTAAAATTTTTAGCTTGTTATTGTAAAATATTCTCTTTTTACGGCAGACTAGCTATGGTTATCCCGGATATTCGTGGTTCCAAAATCGTTCGTGAATGGCTGCCTTTCGGAAAACGATAGAAGTCCCCAAATTTGGGGAAAACAACATTCCGGACAATCACTTCCCGACTCAAGGACGTTACAACAAGGACGTTACAACAAAAACGTTACAATACTGTCTTTTCCTGGAGTACGAACGACTCCTCCCCCTCCTCCAAAACAGGGAGCACCTGTTTTGAATGGAAGGAATTTATAACAACCTTGAGTAAAACAATCTTGAGTAAAACGATAGAACGTCAGATTGATTATCGATTGATTATCGGTTGATTAGTTCAGTCATTTCTTTTGTAAACGGAATGACTTCGAAATCGCGGAACCACATATCGACATCGGCTCCTCCATGTAGTTGAAGTCCGAGTTTTCCGGTCTTTTCTCCGTTAGGATCGAGAATATCGACAATTGGAAAGCCGTTTAGGAAGGTCATAATATGATCGTCGCAAGCACAAGTACAGACGGTATTCCAGGAATCTTTACTTCGTAGTTCTTCGACCAGTTTAAAACGAATTTTATTTTTTTCGTCATTGTCACGATCAAGCCAGCCACGTCCCGGGGGATCATTCTTCGTTCCAGCGGTATGCCAGATACTTGCTTCACTGGTATCGCCCGATATTTCATTCTGATATCCACGTAGAAGCCATGTCGTATCGACTTCTTCCGCCCGGAAATAAAGAGCACTGTTACCGCCATTTATTATATAGGTTACTTTTGCGGCAAAATTATCATATTTATCGTTCGAAACAATCAAGCCATCCTTCTTCTCGCTCTTGACATGATGTCCCCAAAGAGCCTTAACTCCGTCTTTTTCGACAAAAGACCAGCATTCGGGCACGAACTTATAGGCGTTGACGATATCCCATTTTCCGTCTGTTTCAACGAAGAACGGTTGCCATTTACTCACCCCAAGATCCTTAACGCGAATATTACGCCAGGCAATGGTTCCTTTTTGTCCGGCATGAACCTGAAGACCGAAAAAACCGGTCAGATCATAATAATCGAAAGTCTTTGAGACAGGTTTACCATTAAGCCATGTTCGCAGAGACGTTCCGACACATTGAATTTCCATCTCGTTCCAATCACCAGCTTTATAGGAAGCTTCGGCGGCAGTTTTCCATTCGGGATTGACATCGTTGAGCCAAATACGGGAATGCTGGAATCCACGGCGTCCTTCGTCGTAAATACGGGCAGTATCGAACTTTGGAGACGGATCTATTTCACACTGATATCCGAAGACGCGAGTGTTATCACCCTCTTTTCGCGCATGACTTCGAAACTGGATTCCGGAATTACCGGGCTCGATTACTTTAAATTCACACTTGAAAATGAAATTACCATACTCTTTGTCGGAACAGAGAAAAGTATTATGCGGCTTGTCAGGGGCACATGTTCCGACAATTGCACTGTCTTCGACCTTGTACGTTGCCGATCCGCCTTTAACAGACCAGCCGGTTAAATCTTTTCCATTAAATAGAGAGACGAAGCCCTCTTCGTCGGCAGCCATTACCGACGAAATCATCAGTCCCGCCGCCAGTAGCGACAGAGCGAATCGAACGGTCCATTTACACATGAATGGATTCTCCTGTAAAAAATGGTTATAGTGGTGCGCCCCAAACGGCACGGGCGCGCCATTTTGGGCCTCAAAAAAGAAGATGCCTATTCTCGACAGACAAACCTCTTTTAAAAAAATCATTTTACCATTTTGAAATGAAGTTTCAAGCTGTTGGGAATTTTTATATTTTTTTCGGTATTGACACGGTTTTTTTGAACGGATAAAATATCATTGTTAGCACGTTAACAGGTATTTTACGTGTAACAGGAAAGACAGGTTTTTTCAGAAGTTCGGAAATTTGAGGATCCGGACGTATAACAGGGAATTATCGTTGGTTTCGTCAGGGTAGAACAGGAGCGTCTGTATGACGGGAAACGGACAGAACGTCTGTATTCCGACTCAAAAAAAGGCTTGACCGCCTTCCGAAAATTTCCAGTTAAATACTGAAAGGTATTATTTGCCCCCTTTAGCAACTGGAGTGTCCTTTTGAAATTACCTCGTTTTTGTTATTTATTAAATCAGTTAGTCGTCTCAATCGAAAGTAAAGAGATGCTGTCCGCTATAATTATCAATCTTGATCTTCCGAAATCCATGTCGGAATCTTCTCGATTTATATTATATGGACAGATGGATATTTCAAGGAAATTTCCAATGCGATTATTAGAACGGACGATCATATTGGTCTCCCTCTAAAATATAACCGGAAGCAGGATTTTAATAGTGATTATCGATTTTCATACCCATGTTTATCCCGACCCAATCGCCTCGAAGACAATTGCATATCTCAATAATGTCAAGGGAGTTCTGACCTATACGGATGGTACCTTGACGGCTCTTCACGAAATGATGGCCCGTAACAAGGTCGATTTAAGTGTTGTTCTGCCGATTGCGACTCGAAAAGGACAAGATCCCAAACTGAATGATTATGCAAAATCGCTCTGCTCTAACGATATTATTTCATTCGGATCGATCTATCCGGAGGAGGAAGACTGGCAGTCTCAAATAGATTACGCGGCGGAACTCGGTCTTAAAGGCTTAAAGTTCCACCCTGATTTTCAGGAATTCTATTATACCTCCGAAAAAATTATTAAAATTATCCGGTACGCACTCGATTGTGATTTTATTGTTACATTGCACGTGGGAATTGATCCGGCGATTCGTGAATTGGTTTATTCGACTCCGAAAATGGTTCGTAAAATGATCGACCAGCTTCCAAATACGCATAAACTTGTTCTGGCACATCTCGGTGGTTTTCTCTATTGGGACGATGTTTTGGAATATATTTGCGGCCTTGATTGCTATATTGATACCGCATTGGCCGTTGGGGCAATTCTGCCGCAAAAAATGCTGGATATTTTTGAAAAACATGGTTATGATCGTGTCCTGTACGGTTCCGATCTTCCGTTAATGTCACAAACTGTTTCACTCGAATCGATCTCGCAACTTTTGATTCCTCAAGAGAAACTTGATATGATTCTTTATAAAAACGCTGTAAAACTTTTGGGACTTGAGGTCGAGTCCTAAATGGAAACAGTATCCTAATAGGCAGTATCCTAATAGTATGTATTATCTGGAGAAAACATGAAATATACGATTCAACATTATTGGTATCTGAC
The DNA here is from genome assembly GCA_964442735.1 of uncultured Planctomycetaceae bacterium. Classification (GTDB taxonomy): domain Bacteria; phylum Planctomycetota; class Planctomycetia; order Pirellulales; family Thermoguttaceae; genus JAUNBG01. The sequence goes on from CAYUAP010000041.1 coordinate 20,361, forward strand.
TTTTCTTTTATTGACAATTATGTCATGTACAGGGGTCTATGCCATTTCACCACAATTCGATCTGAAATCGGAAAATGGTAAAGTTCGGTTGACATTACAAGCCGGAGAGACCATATTTGCGACGGCCTTTATCGATCAAGATAAAATTGCTCGTTACGACAAAAGCAGTATTGTCTATAAAGACGGAGGAGAAATACATGTATCGATCCTGAACGATCATTTCATTCAAATGGATTATCAAGCCGGTAATTCATCTTCGCATGAAATAATACTGGACAAATACGTTCCGTTACAATTCATCTTGTCGTCAGTCGTCAATCCGGGCAAGGAGAATCAACTCTATTCTTTTGGCACGGCGGGCCTACAATCATTTACCAAAAATCCGGGGAGTTATACCTTTATTGCCGCCGTCGATTCGCAAACGCGGCACGGTATTGTTGCCGCATGGACTACTGCTTTTCGTGGTAGTGGTATCTTCCGAACATCCATTTCAGAAGAAGGACTTCCTATTCTGATTCCGCAACTCGACTATGGGAAATTAACACTTCCAGCAAATACGGTCGGAAAAAATACAGAAAAAATGATTATCGGTTGTTTTGACGATTGTCGGTTTGGTTTGGAACTATATGCGGACGTGGTTGCACGGCAAAATAATATTCATCTTCCGAAGAATCCGGTTGGATACTGTACCTGGTATTCCGATAAATTTGGTGGAGCCTGTAATGAAAAGCAATTACCGGTTCTCGCGAACTCGATAAAAAAGTTTTTTAGCGACTATGAATTTCATTTTATTCAAATAGACGATACATGGCAAGATGGAATCCACAAAAACGGACCTGCCCGAAATTTCACGACGATCAATCCGGGGGGTCCCTATCCAGGCGGTATGGCCAAGGCCGCAAAAGCAATTAAGGATACCGGTTGTGTCGCTGGAATCTGGTTCATGCCATTTGCGGGTACGGCATCCGATCCATGGTTTGCCGACAAGCAGGACTATTTCGTCCGTAGTGCGATCGACTATCCCAAGTCGGGTAAAAAAAATACGCGCATCTATTCCCAAATCAATCAGAAGATCAACGAACCCTACGAAACCTTTTGGGGTGGTACTTCCCTTGATATGACCAATCCCAAAGTCCGCCTGTATTTAACCAATGTCGTCAAACGAATTAAAAACGACTGGGGAATAAAATACTTTAAAGTTGACGGCCTATGGACCGGCTTGGCCATTGAGCAACTTTATGTTAATAACGGTTATTTAATTGACGATATCGGACAGCAAATTTTCTTCGATAAAAATGCTACTAATATTGAAGCCTATCGTCTCGGATTGAAAACACTTCGCGAGGCTGCCGGAAAAGATGTTTTTATTCTCGGATGTAATCTATCACAAAACATGCGTATTCTAGCTCCTTCTATTGGCTATTTTGACGCCATGCGCATTGGTCCGGACAACGGGTCCAACTGGAAATCACTTTTACGTGGTCCCTGGCACGGGTCCAACAGATATTTTTATAATGGACGAGTTTGGTGGAATGACCCGGATCCCGTCTATACAAGAGATAAAATTCCCTATGCGCATGCACAGGTTATTGCCAGTTGGGTTGCTTTAACCGGACAGTTATATGCCATCTCGGACTGGATTCCCGATCTCTCTGATGAACGAATCAATCTGGTTCGCAAAACGATTCCATGCCACCAAAAGACTTCTGTTCGACCTGTTGACCTGTTCGAAAACGATCTGCCGAAAATCTGGCTCTTGTCCGATAATAATTCCGGTGTGCGGAGAGATATCATCGGCTTGTTCAATTGGAATGAAAAAGAAAATACATCGTTTTCCTGCTCGCCGGAATATCTGGGACTTCCCAAATCCAAAAAATACATTGGATACGATTTTTGGAATGATCGACTTGTCGAGCCTTTCGAACAGTTGAATCAAACGCTTTCTCCGGCGAGTTGTCGAATTATCTCCGTTCGTGCCATTGAAGATCATCCCATTCTGCTCGGTACTTCCGATCATATTACACAGGGTATCATTAATGTCAAGGAGGAAAAATGGAATCAGGATACTCAATTGCTTCATGTTTCTATAGACCTAAAAGCCAATCAGTCTTGTGAATTGCGATTTTACATTCCACAAACTGGTAAAATAGAACGTGTTACAGTAAAAGCTCCTAAAAGTGGTATTATGTCGATGGATTATTCATTTAAAAATTAATTGTATTAAAAATCAATAGTATTTAAAAAAGTGAATTTATGGAATGACGATTATTAGTTGATTGTGTCATGATTATAGTGGTAATTGTCTTTAGAATTTACAATTCGGGAGGAGGACAAAAAGTAGCGAGATTTCTAAACCTGATTTTTCTTGGAAGTATGAACGTCTCGTCCACCTCCTCCAAAACTGGTGTTCCGCCTGTTTTGAAAAAAAAGAATTTAAAACGGCCTTGAGTATAATATAGCGATTCTGACTGGACCATATCTTCCATGGGACCCGTATCTCTGGATGGTCCGTCTAATTGGAATATTTCATTAAAACAATCAGACAGATGTTTAATTGACTTGAAATACAATATTGTTATGATACAATATTGCTATGATAAAAAGAGAGGGTAAAGGAGAAAAATGAAAAGTCTGATTTAAATATTTTTTTAAGACTTTCATTCCACTTCCTTTTTTTACGAACAATTAACACGTCCAATTAACACGAACAATTAACACGTCCAATTAATGCGTCTAATTAACGTGTCCAATTAACATGAACAATTTAATTGAAGAGTAGAGCAAATATAAAACATTGTGAAAGGAGATGGAAGATGTATTCTAAACACTTCCTAAAAAATAGAAAAAGATTCTTGTTGTATGGTATATTCTGTCTCGGAATAATATTCTTTTATAGTATGGGAGACTTTTCTAATTCTGTATTGGCGTTGGCAATAGAAAACAGGAATGAAACTGGGGACACGGCAGTAACAGCAGTACAGAAACGTTGGCTGGACGCAGTTCAATCAGAACGTATGCGGACGAAAGGGCTTGTTCCCGAGGAGGATGCCGCTGGAGCCGTGAACGGACAGCGGGAATCCAATGGATTCGCGTTTCATACTTCCGGCCAGGAATGTCCCTGGTGGGCTGTTGACCTGACTCGTTCGATAAAAGATCTTTCGAAACAGGATTATAATTTGTTCTTTATTGACCCTGCGTTTTCTGGAGGAAATACGGCTTCGGCTCCGGTATATTTTAATCGAATCGTAATGACAGCCGCACATATTCCGACACGATTAAACGGTTATCAGATTCAGACATCGCTTGATGGTCGAAACTGGACCGTAATTTTCAGTGAAACAGAACAGGAGACCCAGGCACGTCTGGATCGGGGACAATCGACAATAGAACATGTTTTTCCTGAAAAGACTGCTGCCCGTTATTTGAGAATATATGTGCCGCGTTTGGAATATATGCACCTTCAGGAAGTTGAAGTTTATTTGAACGATTCCAAAAATCTTGTCCTTAACCATTATGCGTCCCAGAGTAGCTTGAGTCAATGGTCGATACGGTCCATTACACTTCCGCACAAGGCCAACCTTCCATGGCAGGAAGATTTTGTACTTGCGGATCATATTATTATGACGATATTACACCGTTGGGAGTCTGCGGAGTATAATTCGAAATCGGAGTCTGTATTTCAGGAGCAGATTCTACAATTTCGCAAACGGTTTCAAATACTTCTCGAATCAAATATACATTTGGACAACGTACAATGGGCCGAACTTTATACAGATCTTTTGAATGAAGATCGTCTTCTTCGTGATCTGGATCAACAATGGAGTGTTTTAAATCTGGCAGCATTAGAGCGAACTCTTGATAATCTTTATGAAACAGAACCGGATCGTTTTGCCGATTATGAAGAACTCAAGCAGAAAATTAGAACGTTCAAAGAAAAATATCCTGATCTTTATACGAGGAAGACGGGTTCACACGGAAACGGTCAAGTCGTTCGTTGGGAACATTCCGTTCCTCTTCGTTCACTCCAAGATGCAAAAGAAATTATTGAGATTCAGCGTTCGATAACCCTTCGGCTTTCACTTCTGGACAATTTACCCATATTACTTTTGCGTCGTGATTTGGGAAGCGAGGCGCGAACCGCGTTAGGTGGTCAATTGGGAGTCAGTACCCTGAACGCCCATACAAACGATGATCTCCGTAAATATGGGTGGAATAACGGATTGGCCATACTCTCCGGATATCAGAACAAGGATGCGTCTTTGACTCAATGTCAGACGATCTATACTCCAAAGGATGGCAAAATACTAACGGACCCGGAAATGAATTTTTCGGGCAATAAAGTTATGTTTTCTTCTATTGGCGATAAAGAAAAGAACTGGCGACTATTCGAATTCGATTTGAATTTTACGAAGAACGGAAAAGGGCAAGATGTATTTCATGCAGAGAATATACGACAGGTTGTTCCGGACGATGGTGACGATGTGGGCCATTTCGATTCTTGTTATCTTCCCGACGATAATATTATTTTCTGTTCGACCGCTTCGTATCAGGGACTTCCGTGTGAATATGGCAATCGTTATATGGTGTGTTTATACAAATATGATCGCGCAACAAAAAAAATACGTCAGTTGACATACGAACAGGACAGTGATTGGTGTCCGACAGTACTTCCGAACGGTCGTGTTTTGTATTTGCGTTGGGAATATTCTGATTTACCACATGCAAATTCGCGTATTCTCTTTCATATGAATCCGGACGGAACGAATCAATCGGAGTATTATGGAAGTGGTTCGTATTTTATGCCATCGTTTTTCAATGTTCGACCGATTCCCGGAACTGCACGTGAAGTCATTGGCATCGCAAGTGGTCATCATGGGATTCCTCGTGCGGGACGCCTTCTAATCGTTGATCCAGCGCGGGGACGCGCGGAAGCGGACGGCGTTGTACAGGAGATTCCCGGATTCAATACAAAGGTCGAGCCGGTTGTTATGGATCGACTTGTCGATTGGACATATCCTCTCTTTTTAGATCCGTATCCGTTGAACGCGCAATATCATATAGTTGCGATGAAGCCGAATCCACAGGCTCTGTGGGGAATCTGGCTTGTCGATACTTTTGATACAATGACTCTTCTCTATCAAGAAGAGGGAGTGGCTTTCATAGAACCGATTGCCGTTTGCGAACAAGAGACCCCTCCGATTCTTGTTGATCGAACCGACCAGAAGAATCGAAACGCGACAGTATTTCTCGCCGATATTTATAACGGACCTGGATTGGATAAAGTCGAACGGGGTACGATTAAGAAACTTCGTATTGGCGGATATTATTTTAGTGGACGTGGTGTTGGAGGTTTACTTGGTTCTATTGGAATGGACGGTCCTTGGGATATTAAACGCGTACTGGGAACGGTTCCGGTACGGGAAGATGGTTCCGCATTTTTTCAAGTACCTGCGAATACACCATTTTTCATGCAGCCGCTTGATGAAAAGGGTCAGGCACTTCAGTTAATGCGTTCCTGGACGGTTGGAATGCCGGGAGAAAATGTGGCCTGTAATGGATGTCATGAAGGTCAGAACGATGTTGTCCCATCGCGATTTGTGCTTTCTGGTCGGGAAGTTCCGTCAAAAATAGAGGCATGTAAAAATATTCCTTCCGATCTTGGTCTTTCGTTTTCGCATTTGATTCAGCCTGTTTTAGACCGTCGTTGTGTTGGATGTCATACGGGAAAAGAGGAAGATGCCGTTAATATTCTTGCAACATTAAATCTTGCTCCCTTTAACATTTCACTTTCAAAAAGTCCATTGGAAGATGACAAAGGAGTGGAAGACAAGACCAAGGATTCTTTAAGGATTGTCTTGCCGTATTCCCGACCGCGTCCGAAGAATTGGATTCAGGGACGCGGCGTTCTGAATGAATGGCCTATTTCTCTTTTAGGGGATCGGAATATTACAGATTGGTCGTCACAAATTGGCGGGAACGTCGGACGTCAAGGTGGAATATTTTCTGTTAGTTATGCGAATCTTCATCGTTATGTACGTCGTCCTGGTATTGAAAGTGATCTTCACATGCTAACGCCTGGCGAGTATACGGCCGATACAACCGAACTTGTACAACTGCTTCAAGACGGCAAACATTATGGAGTACGTTTGGACGCTGCCGAATGGGATTTGCTTTATACCTGGATTGATATGAATGCGCCTTTTCATGGTTCCTGGTCCTCAACATCCCAGAGAGCGGCAACCATAGTTCAGCCACAAACTTCACGACGTAAAGAACTCGCTGAACTTTATGCAGGGATTGCAATCGATTTTGAAAAATTACCACAAGCGCCAAAAGGTGCAAACGCCGATAACTGGGCGCAGACGTTCATTAAACCGAAATCCATATCGGAGGTAAATTCCCAAAAGAAGGGAACGAACGAACAGAAGGCCGGACAGACGGATAATGTTACGCATCGAATGGCAATTGAGATTAAACTCAATGAACGAATAAAAATGACTTTCAAGCCGATTCCGAATCCGAAATCACAAGATCACAATGCTTCGGAAATAAACGATGTCTTCTGGATGGGGGCATTCGAGATTAGCAACGAGCAGTTTGCGTTATATGATTCGAAACATGACAGTCGTTTGGAATCACGACATGGTTATCAGTTTGGCATAAAGGGTTATCCGATGAATGAACCGGGCCAGCCGGTAGTTCGGGTCTCGTGCCAGGAGGCCATAGCGTTTTGCGATTGGATTAGGAAGCAATACGGGGAGGAGATTCAGAAGGAGCTTGAAAAACAATTTCCGGAGAACAAAAAGAAATCAATTGATTTTCGAATCACACTTCCATCACGGGAACTATGGCGTTTCGCCTGTCGCGCTGGTTCTTCAACTCCATTTTCTTTTGGGGATTTCGAGACAGATTTTAGTTCTTTTGCCAATTTGGGAGATCAACATCTGGTTGAATACGCAACCTGTTCCACACAGGGGCCTTTTGGGCACTATACAGGAAGTCGTATTTTGAAAAATGCCTCAAAATACGACGATTGGGTTCTTCGTGACGACCGTTTCGACGATGGGGCGTTCATGACTACCTCTGTTGGGCAATATCAACCGAACAAATGGGGCCTGTACGACATGCACGGTAATGCGGCGGAATGGACTCTTCCAAATAACAGTGACAAACACTCTAAAATCGCGTATGCCTGCGGCGGGTCATTTTATGATCGTCCATTTCGGGCTACGGTTGATTCCTCAATTGAATATCCCGCCTATCGTAAAGTCTTTAATGTCGGTTTTCGGATCGCGCTTATTGCGAATCCAAAAGGCGAATAGGATCGTAATCGGTCATTAAACGGCATTCTTCTATATATTGTGTTTACATTATACTCAATGCCGTTATAAATTTCTTTTTTCAAAACAGACGAGACGTCTGTTTTGCGGAGAGGCGGACGAGACGTTCCCGTTCCCGGGAAATACCGTTTTATGACAGCCTGCTGTATATAATAGAGTTTGCATTATACTCAAGTTTGCATTATAATCAAGTTTGCATTATAATGGAGTTTGCATTATAATGGAGATTGTGTTCAATAACAAGAATGTTTGTTCCGTCTGTTCCTTTTTTCAGGTCGTAATGTTTCGAATATATTACAATTGTACTTAATAGAAAAGAAATTTATCTTGAAACATGGGAGCAAACATTCAGGCTAAAACATCAACCGTCATCAGTAATTTTCTGGCAGGTTGATTTTCGGAATCATTAACAAAGGAGTATTGAATCATGCGAAGAGTTCAATCGTTTTTTTTAGCGGTGGTCACAATGTTTTTTTCTGTCATTCTATTGGGACCGTTTGTGAAGGCGGATAATGGAGTGACAACATCTTCTTCCCCATTGGTCACCAGAGCGGACTATATAAAAGAACGGGATCGATTGGCCCGGCTTCCGCGTTTTTCGTTCAATAATGATGGGTGTGACGTTTTCTATTATCCTGCAACAATTCCGGTAACACCTTCCAATCTGCTCAATTTTCGAACGACCAATCTGCCCAAAACCGGAGTAACAACGTTGACATATTGCACACAAAGTGCGGGCTTCGGTCTCTTTACACACAACACCAAAAAAGGTGAATTACTTTCATGGAGTTTTGATAAAAACGATAGCAAGCGAAGGAACATTGCCGCCGAACTGATTGCGAATGGAAGTGACGTACTGCAAATAATGGTTGACTTTTGTCATGCGAACAAACTTGAATGTTTTTGGTCGATGCGAATGAACGACACCCATGATGCGGCTTCCCATCCGAACGCCTATCATCCTCTTTTTCCAAAACTTAAAAGAGAACATCCTGAATGGCTGGTCGGATCCATCACGACCCATACGAAATACGGACCATGGTCCAGTGTCAATTATGCCATTCCTGAAATTCGTGCTCTGGCAGTTTCCTACGTGAAAGAGGTTTGTGAAAATTACGAGGTGGACGGTATTGAACTGGATTTCTGTCGTCATCTTTGTTATTTTAAAACGGTTGCCACCGGAGGAACGGCCACAGATCAGGAAATACAGGCAATGAACGAGTTGATGAAGCAAATGCGTTCAGTGACCGATCAGGAAGGTATACGTCGAGGCCGACCTATTCTGTTGTCCGTTCGTGTTCCGGACAGTACCGATTACGCACGTGCAATTGGACTTGATTTCGAATACTGGATGAAGGAGCGGCTTGCCGATATCTTTATAGGATCCGATTATTTTCATTTGAATCAATGGGAATACTGGGTCTCGCTCGGACACAGGTACAAGGTACCGGTTTACGCCTGTTTGAGCGAGTCGCGTATTAACGATAAAGACAAACGTTTTTCAAGAAACGATGAATCTTCCTATGCCGCTCGAAGTATTGCCGCTTGGGATGCCGGAGTTAATGGTATTCATATTTTCAATTATTATAATGCCACGGCTCCTTTTTTATATTCATGTGGTTCTGTTCCCTCGCTTAAATCGATTGATAAAGTATTCTTTCAGACGACTCAATATGGCGGTCCCCGGCCCAAATCCTATCTTAAAATCGGAGAACAATTTCGCCGACTTCCCGTTCTTTCTCCAATGACTCCCTGGAAACTTAAACCGAATGAAATGCAAACACTCGATATCGATTTGGGCAAGGAACCGGAACGACATTCAAAATGTATACTTCTATGTTGCCGTCTTGCGACGTCTGACGAGCATCGTTCTTTACAATTATCAGTCAACGGAAATCCCCTTGCCAACGGACAAACGAATAAAAAATGGCCACTTTGGGTCGATTTTCCGATTAATTCCGATCAGATCCATTCTGGTGTTAATAAAGTAACGTTTCAGGCTATTGGACAAGAAATTACCCTTCTTGATTTTGCAATTCACTTTTCCTATTGACATTTTACTATAGGTATAATCCAGATCGGAATGATATTGATCGCTATAAACGCTTGAAATTTCTGTTTCATTATTATAGGTATCGTCTTCAAAATATTTCCACTATCAAGCTGTGAATGAAGGCGTAGCTGAAATACCGGTCTCTCTGAATTGCAACCAAGGTGTTTCGAATCATTTTATGATCCATCAAGATCGGTATTATTCGAAGTAACATTGAGATCCATTCGCGAGAAGAATGTTCCACAGGAAGAAAAGTCCCTTGTAATGGTATACAAGTGATCCTAAATTAAACAGAGTGTTCCTGTTCGTGACAGCAGCTTGCCGCAGATTCCATTTCCAGTGTAATGTGTTTTATTCCTTCGTGATAAAGGCGTTGCTTAATATCATTTTTTATTTGCTCTTGTGCATTTATATCAGGAACACCTTCAAGAACAATATGGGCGGTCAGAGCAATTTCCGTTGTACTTAACGCCCATACATGCAGATGATGAATAGAAAGAACGCCAGAACAGGTTTGCATACATTGACTGATTTTGTTCAGATTGATCATTTCCGGTACAGCGTCCAATGTTAAACGAAGGCTTTCCTTCAAAAGATTCCAGGTGGAAATGATAATAATGATTGCAATGATCACGCCAATAATGGGATCGATAATATTCCATCCGGTCCAAACAATCAATAAACCGGAAACAATAACACCAAGAGACACAATCGTATCGGCCATCATATGGAGAAAAGCTCCCTTGACGTTTAAATCGTTATTTTTATCTTTTAAAAAGAGCCAGGCGGTCAAACCGTTGACGACAACACCAATAAAGGCGACAATAAAGATAATCTGTCCGTCGATGGATTGTGGCGCCGAGATACTTTGAATCGCATCATAAAATATAAAAACGACCGCAATCATTAAAAGAACGGCATTGACAAGGGAAACCAAAATGGTACTTTTCTGATATCCATATGTAAATCGATCATTCGTCTCTTTTTTCGCAAGATGAAATGCCATGAGCGCAAGTACGAGACTCGCCACATCGCCCAGATTATGTCCCGCATCGGATATTAATGCAACTGAATGGTATGTTATACCAACTCCAAATTCGATCAAAACAAACAGAGCGTTCAGGATTATACCGAAAATAAACGCCTTTCCACGAGAATCAACATCATTTTCATGATGATGGTGTATATGATTATAACACATTATGGTGTCGTTTGTATTGATGTTCTTTGACATATTCTCTTTTCTCTTTTCATTTTTTTCACCGACATAAAATATTTTTTCATCGTATTCCGGATTCATGGTATACAAAACGAAACGCGGACCCGGCTTCACAAATTTCTGATATCGACTTTAGCCCGTCGCAAAATTTTTTGTTCGACAATCAGGATCGGGTTTAGTCTCTATTGATCGGAAATCCGTTAGGAACAAGACATTCTGGAATCACTTGATGGTATCTGGAATCGCTTGATGGTCTATAATATTAGGTGTATTGTATTAAATGTATTGTATTAAAGTATTATATTAAATGTCGATTCGTTTTCAATGGGTTCAACTCCGCTGAAAAGGAGTATTTCATTTAAACGTCGTGTCATCTAATCCGAATATTCCGGAACATTTTCCGGAAGAATCAAACGATAGACAGTGAAACCGTCTTCCTGTCGAGCGATCTGTTCGATCTGTTTGATCCACTCGCAATTATCCAGTTTTGATTTCGAAGCTATCCCTATACTGATCATTCCCTTTTGTTGGCAATCACGTATTTTTATATCAAAAAATAGTATTTTCAGCATAAAAACTTTATTCTTTTCCATTATACTCGAAATTTTATTCCATACAATATGGATTCCGCAATCAAAGAATTCTTCCCAAACTGCCGATAATATATTGAAAACAGATGTTTTATACCGAAATCGCTGTATTTTGGACGGGAGTGTTATTTGAACATCGTCTTCCGGGTCTGATAATGTTTCAGAAGGAATCGTATGAAAGATGGTCATAACCGTTCACGGATAGTTTTTTGACAAACAAACTATTTTATGATAAATTATTTATTATAATAGATATCAATGTTTAGTATGCTATTGTAAATATTGTATTTTACGGCAGACTATCTGTGTTTATCCGTGATATTCGTGGTTCCAAAATCAATCGTGAATGGTTACCCAAAATCGTTCGTGAATGGTTACAGATGGTCATAATGAAGATATCGTTTTGTTCCATTATTATATCGGAAAAATTAAAAAAAAAGGAGAAGCTGTAATGCCACAATTAATCGATAAATCGGTTCAGTTTCCACAGGAGAACATTTCGATTGAAGAATACGTTGGCCGTATCTCGACCCATGAAAACCGTATTAGTATTGGTCGAATTACCAGTGACGCCGGATGGAGTGAACCGGCACAACAGCCTCAATTTGACGAGTATTCAATCGTTCTCCATGGTACTCTTTATGTGACAGCGGAAGACGGTTCGGTTACCGTGGTTCGGTCGGGACAAGGTGTATTGGTCCGTGCGGAAGAACGGATTCAATACAGTACTCCAGAATCAGGAGGGGCGGATTACATCGCAATCTGCCTTCCCGCATTCGATCTAAAACTCGCCCGACGCGATCCCATGTAATCTGCCCGACTGGAAATTTACTCCCGATAAAGTAAATTAAATTTCTATACTGTTGCAGATATCATTTGTAGATATCATTATGGATATGTTAATACACTTTATTTGATCTGCCCGTTTATGTTTCATGAATTCGTCTCCTTTTTATAGCGCGTACAACAATCCCGTTTTGACGGGATACTGCGGTGTATTATCGTCCATCAACGTCCAGTAAAGAACTATGTTTTTTAAGGGTACGCAATATGACAAAAGCGGCAATGGCAAAAATCAATAAAGACAACCAAAAACGATCAATGACAAAATATCGATGAATCAAGGCATCCGTTACGGTTTCCAGAGTGAAAAAACTGGCCGTCATTCCAAGTAATCCATAATACTCTTTTTTTAACACCGTTCTCCAGGAAAAAGGTAAATCAGGAGGACACCAATGTTTCCATGAAGGGAAAAATGCAGACGTTCGATTCGCGTAATCCACATATTTCTGTCCAAATTGTTGAAGTAGAAATTCTTCTTCCGCCAATACGATTCGTTCGTAGTAAATTCCAAACAGGATCAGAAAAATAAAGGTCAACATGATATTGTGTAAAAAAAGAATCACCCCGAACATCATGAAGAAGTTCCCTATATATAACGGATTTCGAACCAACGAGTAGATTCCCGTTGTGTTGAGAGTTTCCGCAAGTTGTCCCCTGGTATTGCGTCCCGATGTTCCTCGCGGAACATACCCTATCGTATAACATCGAATACACAATCCGAAAATGGATAATCCCAAACAGAATCCTTCCCATATCAAATCGAACAAATGTGTATCGTATAAATAATGAAAATTCCATAATAGAGGTATAATTACAAAGAGCAATAATAATGGTAAATAACTCCGCCATCGAAACAGCCAGTTTCCCTGTTTTACTATTTTTTCTTTTGATAACATATAACCACTCCTTTTGTTATATCAATTACAGGATAAAATTCAGTCCGTCCAAGGAATGCGATTGTACTTTATCCACTTTTATTTTAATATTCCCGGCGCTTCCTAAACATATATCATAAATTCTTCAATAAAATTAATCATCATATTCCGAAAACGCTCCCACAGTAACAAGTCTTAAGGAAACCTCGATCTATTCTCCCAGTTCCGATAGGTATTATCGTTGCATACAAACAACACTCCTTAATACACAGGGGATTCCTTCATGAATCTGTCAGGAAAAAGACGGTCCCTCTTGTAAAGGATGTCCCCATTGGAAGGATAAAAAAGAAGGTGTCTTTTTTATATTCCTGGTGTTCATGGTGGGCCTTCTTCCTTGAGAGTGATTTTATTAGAAGGTAATCCCATTTCATCTTTTACCAAGTCGATAGAAAAAATAAAACAGGCACCTTGTGTATCACCTTTTTTCAAACGTATCGTTGCGTTATGAAGTGTTGCAATCTGTTTAACAATGGCAAGTCCAAGTCCCGTTCCATCGGGACGACTTCCATATTCGCGGCGCAGGCGAAAAAACCGTTCAAAGATTCGATCCTGCCATTCTTCGGGAATACCAGGACCATGATCGCAAACGGTCAAAACCGCTTGTGTATCGTTGACGGCGAGTGAAATCTCAACGTCTGAATCGCCGCCATAACGAACTGCGTTGGACAGTAAATTCAAAACGGCTTGTTCAAGCAGTCGTGTATCTCCCCAAACAAAAGCCGCATCGCATCGTAACAGATGAAGTCTTGTTTTTGAATTCGGTTCGACAACAGTTTCTTTACAGAGTCGAATGGCAGTATGAACAATATTGTCCAAGGCGACATTTTCAAAATCACGAACGTTTTCTTCGAGCCGCTCAAGTTCTGCAAGACTCAAAACATCCCGAACAAGAATCTGCAATCGTTTGGTCTGTTTCACAAGAACATCACGGCATTTTGAAAGATAGACAGGATTGTTCCAACCACCATCGTCAAGTATTTGAATAGCAGATAAAATTCCAGTCAGTGGCGTTTTAATTTCGTGCGATACATTCGAAACGAAATCGCGACGAAATTTTTCCTGACGTCGAACCGTTTCGACTTCTTTTTTAAGTCGCTCCGCCATTTCCGCAACGGAAAGAGCCAATTCACGAACCGCTCCCCGGTCCGGTACTTCAACCGCAATGTTCAGATTACCAGACGCTATTTTTTCCGCACTCAATTGCAAACGATCCAGCGGCTTGACAACGCGACGGACAAGATACCAAACTACAAATACAAGTACAGGAAGAGTCGCTAATAAAAAAAGAATTGATGATGCCGTTTCTTCCCAAACCGAGGCGACATTTGGACGCTGCTCGACAATTCGCAAGAGTTGCTTTTCCCCACAAACCGTAACAACGGCACAAGCGGAAATCATCCAATCTCCGGTTTTCAAATTGCGCTCCACCGTAATATTTCGACCGTCTCGTAATGCGGCAATTACATCTGGTTTTTCCAACGGGTGCCGCAAATCGGCGTTTTCAGAAACGACGATTGCGGACCCTCGAATATTAAAAACGGCAACACTTCGATAATCTTTCGTAAACGTTTCACAATATCGATCAAGGGTTTCCAGATCCTTTTTTTCCAGGAGAGGTTGGAAAAAAAGGATCGATTGCGTCAACCGGTCTTCACTTTCCTGACGAAGGCCATCAAGAGAAAGACTCTCGAATTTTTCACTTTGCCAATGAAGCGCTATCCAGGTTGTCGCCAAGGTCACTCCGATGATCAACGGTACGGAAAACAAAAGAAGATTTCTTTTTTTCATGAACGTTATTACCTTCTCAACGTTTCCAACGGTAACCAATTCCACGTACCGTCTCGATCAATTGTGCCGCAGAACCAAGCTTTTTACGTAAATTGGCAATCTGAACATCAATTGCGCGGTCAAAAGCCATGTAATCGTCACCACGAATTGATACCGCAATTTCACTTCGCGACCAAACACGCCCCGGAGTTTGAAACAGATGGTAAAGAAGTTCGTATTCCGTAAATGTTAGATCTATTTCCTTCCCTTCAAAAAAAACTAAACGATTATCCGTATAGATAGACAAACCGTCTCGTTCCAATACAGTTTCCTCTTCTTCCTCCAGTCGTGTCAATTCTCTGGTACGACGGAGATGCGCTCGAATTCGCGCCACAAGCGTTTGATTATTAAATGGCTTGACAACATAATCGACGGCTCCCATCTCAAGACCGACAACAATATCCGATTCCGACCCACGTGCGGTCAACATAATGATTGGAACGTAGGTATTCAAAGGTATTTCATGCAGTTGCCGACAGACGTCCAATCCGTCAATTCCAGGAAGTGTCAGATCAAGAAGTACGAGATCAAATGCTGTTTCCCGTGCTCGATCAAGTGACTCTTCTCCGGAAGCAACCAGGGTAATTTTTGTAAAACCTCTTGACTCCAAAAGAATCCCGATCATTTCCCGTATTGATTCATCATCTTCGACAACAAGTATTTTTTCTTTAAACATGAAGATCCTCCATCCAACGTCAATGATCAAATATACAAAAAACAATCAACCCTTTTATCACACAAAACACTTTTGGGGTTTCACTTCGTCACGTTACTATTCCTGACAAGGTGAATAGTTTATAGTTTAGGGTGTAGCCTCAATTCTACGTTAAATTACGCAAGTATGGCAGTTAAGCGAAT
>CAYUAP010000042.1:0-35964 GCA_964442735.1 uncultured Planctomycetaceae bacterium
TAATGCGTATGGACGTCTCGTCCGCATCCTCAAAACAGGCGTCTCGCCTGTTTTGCATCCATTCCAAAAAACGTAAAGTTTTAACCATCTTTATCACAAAAAAGACAATACCTGGGAGCGCGGACGTCTCGTCCGCATCCTCAAAACAGGCGTCTCGCCAGTTTTATTCCCTTAAAAAACGGAGTTGACTGGAACGTAAACGTCTCGTCTGTTTTGAAAAACAGACTTTTATAACGACCTTGAGTATACCAGCCTGGGAACGGGAATAAATTTTGCATCCAAGCAGGCTACGTTATTAATCTTCGAGATTAATTTTGAGATCAGAAGCGCCCTTCGCGGGAATTTCAATTTCTAATGGAGTTTTTGTTCGCACAGAGTATTTTTCCGGAAGCAGATTTTTTGGAGGCGCTTTTTTCTTGTCGGATGTCATTTCATCCTCCTTTTTATCCCCACTCCCTTTACTGGAAGATGCGGCCGGTTTACTCGCAACAGTAATATCCGTTTTTTTGACAACAACTTTATATTTTCCGGGTAAAACACCATCTCCTGGCTTGTCCGTCATTAAGTTAAAGACACCTTTTTCGTCGGTTCGTCCCGCTGCGTTACTATTGGCAGGCGCGTCTTCTGCCGGATAGAATTCCAGAATGGCCCCTTCAATAGGCGCGCCTTTATAACTGACCGTTCCACTTGCTTTAACCAAACCGGGCCGTGAACCCGATGCTTTTTTACAGCCCGTTATAACGGCTACTGCTAAACATAATATCAGAAGACTGAAAAAGACTCGATTAAATTTCATTTTAACTCCTATCGTTTTTTCTATTTTTGAATGGAACTATAGGGAAACAGTTTCACCCGCTTGTGCGGTTCCCATTGCGCCCCATACACCGTAGGGACTTTCTGTATATTGGTCACGTACTTTACCATTGACATCAGGAGCAAGACAGGTTGTGACAGAAAGATCTCCGGTATTAACCGTTTCACTAATAAATTTAACGGAACCGTCACCGAACAAAACATTGACTCCCCCACTATGATAACTTGTAGCCGAGGTAACACAAGTATCGTCCCGCGCGTTTCCACAGGAAGGACCATTAGGAGGCATTACGGTATGAAATCGAGTATGATTATAATACCACATTCCAAACAGACTTCCAGAACCCGCCATTGTCGTAACGGTCGATAAATACATACCATCACCACCAACAGTGGTCATACAGTTGGCCTGCGGATTGCCCCTCCACATATTTGCTCCTATAACGGTTCCGCTCTTGACCCGTCGGTCTGCATCGTCCGTAAAACGACCACGTGGATTTGTACATCGTTCCGACATGAAAATAGTATTGCTCAAACCATCAGTAACAGCAGAGAAATTAGGGCAATATCCATGGCCCCGACCATTGGCCCCACTGTAAATCATGGCGAAGACACTCCGTACATTATGTGGACAGTCGGCAGTGTTTCGAATACAGTCAAAATGCCACCCTCGACCATTGGTTGCGTCCGCTTCACTAAAACGATAACTGGTTGGCGTAAAAGTACCAGCATATCCCGATTCTTTATAACCGAGACGTGCGGAGGAGTCCGAAGGACAAGCCAACGCATCCAGATTTCCCTGGAAACCAGCAGCATCATCAAACGGTTCCGTCTGCCAGGTTCCAACATTGGACCCATCGTTTAAAGTTCCGGAAGCAATGGAATCAAATCGCGCCTGCTGCTCAAAATGGGGAAGTAGTCCGACGAACGGCGTGTAGTCATAGGGACGTGAACCCCCGAAACCAAAACCAGGCACACAATCATGCGTCGCATGATAGTTCTGAATGGCCAGCCCCAACTGCTTGAGGTTGTTCGTACACTGCATACGACGCGCCGCCTCCCGGGCCGCTTGAACCGCCGGCAATAAAAGGGCAATTAAAATACCTATAATAGCAATAACTACCAATAATTCAACTAATGTAAATCCTTTATTATTTTTTTTCATAATACTCTTTTCCTTTATGGATCAAATAAATCGAAACCAAACGTTCGATTTACATACTAACTGTTTCACCGCCATTTATAGTACCCATTGCCCCCCAAACACCATAGGGACTTGCGCCACTAAGCCCCCTGGAACCAACGCCCGTTGCTCCTAAAGGAGTACAAACGGACAGATCGCCAGTATTAATGGTTTCACTAATAAATTTAACGGACCCATCGGCCATAACACCGTTCACCCCTCCACTATGGTAACTGGACGCGGATAAAATACAGGTATCATTATTGGCATCTCCACAGGCAGGACCGTTTGGGGGCATTATCGTATGAAATCGGGTGTGGTTAAAATACCACATGCCGAAAAGAGAACCGGAACCGTCTTCCGTCGTTGTGCCGGTAACATATTTTCCCTTCGTTCCTATCAGAGTCATACAATTTGCTTTTGGATTCCCGCTCCATATATGCGCCCCGACAGCCAACCCCGATTTAATACGTGGATCAGTCGATTGCGGATAACGACCCTTCGGACTGGTACATCGTTCCGAGATAAACAATGTATTACTCAAACCATCCGTGACTGCGGCGTAATTCGGACAATATCCATGCCCTACTCCTCTTCCACTCGCTACCATGGTAAAAGCACTTCGGGAATTATGGGGTCTGTTGGCTCCATTGTCTTGACAGTCGTTATGCCATCCCCGACCATTCGTTGCATCCGCTTCACTGAATCGATAGTTCGTAGCAGTAAAAATTTGAGAGTACTGCTTGTAGCCCTTAATAGTTGCGCTATCTGATGGACAGGCAAGGGTATCCAACGGACCAAGAAAACCGGGCGCGTCGTCAAACGGTTCCGTTTGCCATCGTCCGACGGATGATCCATCCGTCAAAATACCGGACGCAATCGACTCAAACCGTGACTGCTGCTCAAAATAGGGAAGCATTCCCACAAAAGGCGTGTAATCGTAGGGACGCGCTCCACCGAAACCATAACCGGGCAGGCAGTTATTGGCATCATGATAATTCTGTAACGCCAGCCCCAATTGCTTGAGATTGTTGGTACATTGCATACGTCGTGCCGCTTCTCGTGCCGCTTGAACCGCAGGCAATAATAAAGCTATTAAAATTCCAATAATAGCAATCACGACTAAAAGTTCAACCAGTGTAAAACCAAACAGGTTATCTCTTTTAGCACCTTCTCCCAATTTAACATTTATCGTTGTATATTTCGTCATACATTCCTCCAGTTTATATAAAGGTAATATAAAAACACCGTTAAAAAAACGGCTTTCTTAAAAACTTTTTGGATATTATAGTTGGATATTATGGACAGAATGTCCGTAGTTATCTATTTTTACACAATGCCGTATAAAAAACACCTCCCGAAATACAAAAAGGTATCTGCAAGCAAGATGGTTCTTTATAATAAACTTTTATATATACTATTATAATATTTTTGAAGACATATGTCAAATCCTTTTATTGCAATTAACTAAAAAAAGAGATAAATTTAATTAGTCTCTCTTAAAAAATGAAATCGACCCTGTTATAATAATCGGATAAAAAGGATTCGATTAACGAATCCTCTAAATATCCGCAAAAATAAATAGTAAAGGAGAAATTAATGTCAGAAATAACAAGACGAGCGTTTTTAGGCGCGTCGGCAGGAGTCATGCTAACCGCATCGACAGTTCAGGCACAAGATCAGAAGCCCAATGTACCAGGCTTCGAACAGACTAAAACGACTACAGAACCCGGGGTCTGGAAGCCTTGGACGGACCGTAAAGTTAAAGTAGGACTGGTGGGATATGGATTTTGTAAATTTTCGGCACAGTTCAGTTTCCAGAATCATCCAAACGTTGAAATCGTCGCGGTCAGTGACCTTTTCCCGGACCGATGTGCCGCATTGGCAAAAGTCGTCAAATGTAAAAAAACCTATCCCTCCCTGGAGGAAATGGTAAAAGACGATAGTATCGAAGCTATCTTTTGTGCTACGGACGCACCGTCCCATGCCAAACATTGTATCGAGGTTTTAAATCACGGTAAACATGTCTGTACTGCCGTTCCTGTCTTTTACGGAAATATCGAATATGCAGAAAAGCTGCTGGAAGTTGTGAAGAAGAATAAAGGTCTGATATACGCAATGTTCGAAACCTCCGTCTTTCATTCGGATCTTTATGCGATGGAAAAAATCTATGCGGCAGGAGGATTCGGACGTATTATCTATTCCGAAGGGGAATATTGCCATACCAAAGAGCCGGGCGCTCCTGCCTATCCCTCCTATGGAGACTGGCGTAAAAATGGATGTCCTATCTGGTATCCAACCCATGCAACGGCCTACTATATCGGCGTAACACATAAACATTATACAGAAGTCAGTTGTCAGGGTATTCTACCATTCGATGAAAAAAACCGTATTCCCAATGGGTCCGGAAACGTCTTTCGAGGCGAAGTCGGCTTGTTCCGAACCTCCGAAGGAGGAACGTCCCGTATAATTGTCTGTAATGCCTATGGAAAATATTTGGAGGCGGGCCGCGTTCGAGGAGAAATCGGCGGTTACGACGGTACCTATGCGCCTCTGGAAAATGCCTATACCGGAAACGAGGATGGAAAAAGAATCGTTAAAATGCTCGGCGATAAAACGGCAAAATATCCACTCCCCCCCGGAGTCGCGCCCGGCGGACATGGCGGGTCACACGGCTACCTCTGCGACAATTTTATTAACGCAATTTTAAAAGGAACACAGCCCGCCGTTAATGTAATCGACGCCCTTAATATGACGGTTCCTGGTTATTATGCCCATCTCTCCGCCCTCAAAGACGGTGAAAATATCAAACTGCCCGTTTATCAACTCTAATAGTAACTCTAATAACAGCACTACAAAAGGCAAAAACCGCAAAAGCGGTATAATTATTAAAGTTATTCCCTTTAATCTGTCGATAAAAAGAAAAGAGAGTGTTCTTTTACAGAACAACTCTCTATCAACAAAAGATTATTAACCGAGGAAACGGGGGACACAATGCAAACAGAGATATATGGAACCAATCAAGAGACGGATCGTTGCTATCCCAGAGTCATAGCGCGTATGCCGTATTTCGAAAGAAAATCTTTTGCCACTCCTGTTTTAGGAGGAGAAAAAAAAGGTCGAACCATAGGGTTCATTAAGAAAAAAGTGTTCTTAATGATAACGGCAGTCCTTTTTTTGACTGTTAGTACGTATTCATTTTGTTCGTGGCTTCTGGTAAAGCCGAAAACGACTCCGGTTAAAACCGAAGGAGATATGTCCTTCGTCATTCAGGACAATATGAATTCGTCTTCGCCCGAGTCGAACGCGAATAATCCCGCAGTTGGAAGTTCTCTTTCTCTACCAATGATATCATCGTTACCGGAATATAATGCCCTTGCCAATCTTCCAATGAATAACGAAAATAAAAGTCCCTTGAATTTTACGCCATTTGGAACGACAAATAATCCCCAGGCAAATGCAGTACCTTCGGAAGGAGCCCAACAATCCGGATTTAATATGCCGACTTTTTCCAGTTCCTTTACGCAAAATTCTGTGGATAAACTTCCTGACTGGGACGATCTCTCTTCCGAGTCTTCGAAGTCATCAAAAGATATCTCTATTTCGAGTTCCTATCCACAGGAGCCGCTAAAGAATACGATTCAATCGTATTCGGACCAGTTTTCACAAAACACAATGCCTATGAATAATGGAGATGGTACGATAAATCAAGGAACAACTCGAACTAATATCGCGATAAACGGCTCCGGAATACCGACTTCCATGCCAGTCAATCAGGGACTAACCACAATTCCTGTGGGATACCAGCAGAATATTGTTCAGCCCTCCTTCCAGAATGGTGGTAATATCGCCCAAGCGACTGCAAATCAAGCAGAAACGTCTATGACCATGATGCCGAATCAGGGATTGGCTACAGAACAGCCTTTATATCAAAACCCGGTCTATCAACCGTCCCTGCAAAATGAAAACCTGTTTCAGCGTCCTGTCTATCAACAGTCCCAGGGAAATATCTCCAATTATCAACAGCCAATTTATCAAACTAATAACCAAATAGCACAGAACAATCAAATAGCACAGAACAATCAAATAGCACAGAACAATCAAATAGCACAGAATAGACAGTTGACACAGAATGGTCAAATGATATCCAATACCCAGACAATGCAACAGGAAATGGCCCTCAATCAAAAGGTGTCAAATACATCTCGATTCCAGGGGTATAGTACAACGAATCCGTCAATGACGTCAGGACAGGGCAACCATCCAGTCGTCGAACAACAGATTCAAAATGGAGTACGGACAATTTGGTAGTGAACTGTAAAATTCATGGAAAAGAGAAAGAAATGTCCTCGTTAGACAAGGTTTTTTTAAAGATATTTGATCCGGAAAATTTATCGGCTTCGGAACGGGATCGGGAAGAAGCCAAGCATCGGGAAGATACTGGTGTTTTGAGAGATGTACACGTCTTCCGAACGGATGGACCTCAAGATACATCCTCCAGTCCGCATTTTTCCATGGTTTTGGAAGATAATAGCGAACATAATTTAAAAATATATAATCAGAAGGAAGACAATTTGGAAGGTCCGGATTCGACGGCAAACGAAGTGGAAGGTCCCCATGTTCTTTCTTTTAAAAAATATACTTCCGAATCCGATTCGGAAACAAAAGAGGTTATTCTTCCATTTGAATCGAAGGAAGAATTAAAGGACGAATTGAAGGACGAATTAAAGGACGAATTGAAGGAAGAAGAGGAACTGGACGGGAATACGGAGACGTTAAACGATACGTTGGATATTGCGGCGGAGCATGATAAAACGGAAGGAATAATAACGTTATCCGATCATATATTTCAGGCCAAATTACCCGGAATATTTACGAAATTGCCACGGGAAGCGTCTCGTGAATTTTATGTTTTGGGAGAATTCCTTTACGATATGCTTTTGGACGGGAATAAAATATTTGGTTTTAAAGGAACCAAAAATGACGTCGGCTGTTCGACACTGCTATTGGGTGTAGCGTCGGAATTGATTAAAAAAGGGCTATCCCTTCTTTTAATTGACGGTAACGATTCGCAGTCGGATCTTTTGCCCTTGTTGGGATTGACCGACGGCGAAACGTACCGTTTTTCCACCTGTCGTATTTCCTGTTCCGAGTCTTCAATGGCGAAGGAAACACTGGCGAAGGAAACGTCGAATGGAACACCATTTGATTTAAGCAAAAGGTTGATTCCCCACTTAATGAAAATAGCGGTTCCACCGCCGCCGGATTGGCGTCATTTCTTCCATTTTTCACGTCGGGAAAGTGATCTGCGGTCCTATCCTTCGTTTTATCTTCTGCCTCTTTCACATTACAGGACAAGTAGAATGGACAGCAATGTCGATGGCCGAAAAGAGGATATATTGCCAGCGGCGGAAGAAATCCGTATGCTGGCACAGGAGTTCGATATTGTCTTGATCGATTCCGGTTCCTGTAACTGTCAATCGAGTGAAGAAATACTTGCAAAAATGCTCAAGTTAGGTGAAGATGGTTATTTTATCGTTCAGGACGTGCGTAACCCGGAGGAATGTTTTATTCAGGAATTGTCCGTAAAAAGTCTTGAATATCATCTGCCCTGTTTTGGTATTATTGAAAATTTTGTATGATTGACTGTATTGGTTTTTTACTGTATTGGTTTTTTACTGTATTGGTTTTTTTATTGAACTCAAGTTCAGAAGTAATAATTGTACCATTTTATTAGACATTTGGAATAGCCATGTATACTGCCTATTGGGAACTGGAAAAGAATCCATTTGAAATCGGATGTGATCCTTTTTTTTATTATCCGTCGGAATCGTTTCAATCGGTTTTGTTGAAGTTGCGGTATACCATAGAGAGTCGTCATGGCAGTGCGTTACTTCGGGGTCCGGCAGGAACGGGAAAATCAATGATTCTAACCATGCTGGAACAACAGTTGATTCCGAATCCTGTTTCCGGTAATTGCGTAACACTTCGAATGCCTCAACTGAATGCGGACGAAATACTCTGTTATTTGGCCGAAAGTCTCGATCCGGAAGGAAAACGGTTTGCGCCCCCATTTCCAAATGGCTCCTTTCATCATCCACGTCCGGAAAAGGAAGTCGTAACCCCATTTTTATATCATGCTTTAACGACCGTCGAAAATATATTGCTCAAAAACGCGCGCGAAAAACGCCATTCACTTCTGATCATAGAAGAGGCCCAACAGATTGCCGATCCAAAAGTCTATCCCCTGTTTAAATCATTATTGGGACTTGAATTAGGAGGACGTCCTGCTCTGTCAATTATTTTCGCGGCTGCCTCGCCCGCTTTTCCGGAAGAACCGCATTTAAAATTTATCGAAAATTGTATTGAAACCGTTGCCGACCTCGACTCTCTCAACGCGGAAGATACGACAGGATATATTCTGTTTCGACTCAAAAAAGCCGGATGCCGAAAAAATATTTTTACAGACGACGCGTTCGATATGATCTACCAGTTAAGTGGGGGACTTCCCCGTAAAATCAATCGAATTTGTGATTTGGCTCTGCTCGTAGGATATGCCGAACGTATGGAAAATTTGGACGCTGGTGTCATCCAGGCTCTCAATCATGAACTTCTGTGCGTTTAATTATACTCAAGGCCGTGGATCTCTTTTAAAACAGGCGTTCGCCATCTGTATAAAGATATAATCACTATTAAAACACAATAGGACCGTTACGAAAACCACCGGGAAACCACCGGGAAACACCACAGGATTACTCCTATTAATAAATTTATTGGGAAAATTGGTTTTTTCGCATTGATTTAAAACAATAAAAAGGTCATTATTTATAAAGGTCATTATTTATTTATAGAGGCTATCATTTATTTATACTTTAGGACGTTATAAATCCGGTATTTCCTGGGAGCGTGGACGCCATGCCTGACGGCAGGCAGGTCTCGTCCGCATATTCCCAAACAGGCGACTCGCCTTTTTGGAAAATAGACTTTTATAACAACCTTGAGTATATAGAGGCTATTATTTATAATGAACAGCTTCGAGAAGAAGTTAATAGAAACCTGTTAACCCCAAATTTTTGGTTGAATATAAATGTATCACCTGCTTTATCGTTTTGAAAACATGGACGAACCAACGGAACGTGCCCGAATCGAAAAAGAATTTCGATTCGATCAAAAATCGTTGGACGTCTTGCAACAACTTGATCGGGCGAGTAAAATAAAGGATATATCGGCTCCGGATGTTTTCGGTGAAGAATCGTTTCCAGACGCGAATATCGTTGCGGAATATATTGATCAGCAGTTGAATGATAAAGCCTTGCGTCAGGAATATGAGGCGATTTGTCTTCAGTCCGATATGCTTTTGGCGGAATTGACGACAGTTTGGCAACTCAATTGCTTGATCAAACAGAATCACGATCCTCAATATCAGTCGATTGCCTCGATTTCCAATAGTTGTCGATATCGGTTGTATTATATTGGTCAAAATATTGGGGAGGACAATAACAGAATCCCTCCGATTCGTTTTATCAATACCCGCGAGACGCCAATAAAGGAACGATCCATTATCGAAAAACAGGAGTCCGAATTCGCCCCTAAAAAGGACGATACTTGTATTCCCATGGAATGGAAATCGGTGGTACTTCCGGAAATGGCAAACGATTCTCCGATGGAACCGTCGAAACAACAAATTGTTTCCGTCAAGGAAACAGTCTCGCCTTCCAAAAATAAAATTCCTTTAAAATGGAATATTATAGATAAATTGCGTAAATGGGGTGGTTGTTTAGTCGTTCTTTTGGTTATTGGATTTATTGTAATGAAACTGATTGGCAAAACCCAATCGCCCATAATCCGGGAGCCAGAACCGCCGCCAATATCACCCACGGATACCATTCCACGATTTTCAACGAAAATTCAGGAGTTGGATACCGTTACAAACACGAAAAAAGAGAATATAATAAAAGAGATCCCGAGGGACGCTTCCGATAAAGGACTTGAAAAAACTCCTGATCGGAAGATGGACTATCGCAG
Organism: uncultured Planctomycetaceae bacterium; assembly: GCA_964442735.1. Classification (GTDB taxonomy): domain Bacteria; phylum Planctomycetota; class Planctomycetia; order Pirellulales; family Thermoguttaceae; genus JAUNBG01. The sequence continues at coordinate 10,022 of CAYUAP010000042.1, forward strand.
TCGGATACAAGAAAATCCCTCTCTTGTTTCGGAAGATTTTTTTATTATTCCGGAACAAAATAACGCCGTTTTTTCCAAACGACCCTATTAGAAAAGGAATTGATTATGCGAATTAGATTTTTAGGAGCCAATGGTAACGTTACCGGATCACAACATTTTGTCGATAGCGGTTCGTTTCGTTTTATTGTCGATTGTGGTCTTGTTCAGGAACGTGCCTTTTTGGGTCGAAACTGGAATCCCCATCCGGAAGGGGCTGGCACTCTGGACTCCATTTTTTTGACCCATGCCCATCTGGACCATTGCGGTCTGCTCCCTCGTCTCGTTATGGATGGTTTTAAGGGCAAAATATATGGTACATCAGCCACACTGGATCTCGCTCGATTGATTCTTCTGGATTCGGCGCATATTCAAGAGGAAGATGCTTTATTCAAGCAAAAACGACATAAAAAAGAGTCTCGAAAAGGTCCATTTGATGACAAGCCACTCTATACACAGGCGGATGCCGAAAAAGTATTTCCTTTATTTCAGCCCTTTCCCTATAATAAAGAAGAACAAATTACACCGGATGTTCGCTGTTGCTTTTATGACGCCGGTCATGTTCTCGGTTCTTCTTTTATAGAAATTGTTATCAAGGACAAGTCGGGACAGGATAAACGACTTCTCTTTTCCGGGGATTTGGGTCGAGCGGACAGACCTATTCTTCGCGATCCGGAATTTTTTAAATATGCGGACAAACCGGTAGACGTTCTGGTTATCGAATCGACCTATGGCGATCGTAATTCCGACCCCATTGACACGGTGGACGAACAGCTTGTTGAAATTATAATGCGAACCATCAAACGGGGTGGGAAGGTTATTATGCCTGTATTTGCGGTCGAACGTGCCCAGGAAGTACTCTATCGCCTTCATGTTCTCCAGGAAGTCGGACGTATTCCCAAGGATATTCCCGTCTTTTTAGACAGTCCGATGGCCGTCGAAGCAACGAATATTTTCAAAAAACATCCGGAATGTTATGACAGTGAAGCCCTGGACCGAATGAATAATAAAGAGACGATGTCCAATCTGTCCCTCTTGCGAACCCGGGAGGAGTCACAACAACTCAATAATATGAAGGGGACGGCCATTATTATGTCAAGTTCCGGGATGTGTAATGCCGGACGTATCAAGCACCATTTGGCCAATCATATCGGAGATAAAAGAAATACAGTTCTGTTTTTGGGATATCAGGCCTGTGGTACACTAGGACGTCAGATCATTGAAGGAACAAACCCGATTCGTATTCTGGGCGAGGATAGACGTGTTCGCGCGGAAATCGCCTCGGTCCGCGGTATTTCCGGTCATGCGGACGCCAGCGAACTCCTCAACTGGTTTAAAGCCATTCCGATTCCGCCTAAAGAAGTTTTTGTCGTGCATGGAGAAGAAAAGGCGTCTGCCACTTTGGCCAATGCCATTCAGAAAACAGCTCCCAATAGCAATGTTATCGTTCCCCAATATGATGATAATTTCGATTTTTAACAGTCCGCATCCATTGACCAGACCAGGAACGTCTTGATGGCACTTGAAAACTTGTAAACCTTTAATAATTAATATTTGATCATTATGATTATGGAACAAAATACAGAAGAACGTATTGTACTGACAGGAATTGGATTAACGGCTCCCAATGGGGATAATCTATCCGATTACCGTCAGGCGCTATTAACCGGTAAAAGTGGTATCCAAAAATACAATATTCGATATTTCGGTGATACCCTGGCCGGTATTTGCCATTATGACGCACAGAAATATCAGAGTCGTCGCGATATTCGACGTGGAACACGGGCGGGAAGTATTGCCGTCTATTGTGCCCACGAAGCGATTCGCGATTCGCAACTCGACTGGGATTCCGTACCAAAAGATCGGGTTGGCGTCTATGTCGGAATTACGGAACACGGTAACGTTGAGACCGAAAATGAAATTTATTTGATTAGTCAATACGATTACGACTGTAGTTGTTGGTCCCATCACCATAATCCGCGCACCGTTGCCAATAATCCCGCAGGTGAAGTTACCTTGAATTTGAAGATAACAGGTCCGCATTACTGTCTCGGAGCCGCTTGTGCAGCCGGAAATATGGGGATTATTCAGGGCGTTCAGCAGTTACGACTTGGAGAAGTCGATTTTGCCCTTGTGGGTGGAGTTTCGGAGAGTATTCATACGTTCGGAATTTTCGCGGCATTTGCCGCACAGGGGGCTCTGGCACGAAACGACGATCCGGCAAAAGCATCCCGGCCGTTCGATATCCAACGAAACGGTATTGTCGTTTCCGAAGGAGGATGTCTTTATACCTTGGAACGACTTTCCGACGCCAAAAAACGAGGGGCAAAAATCTATGGTGAAGTGGTCGGATACGGTATGAACAGTGATGCGTCCGATTTTGTCCTCCCCAATCCGGTTCGACAGGCGGAGTGTATTCGCAAGGCTTTGAAAAAAGCCAATTTACAGCCGCTGGATATCGATATTGTGAATACACATGCAACGGCCACGACGGCAGGTGATATTCAGGAGATCAGTGCGATTAAAGAAGTATTCGACGAATCGGACAAAACGTATATTAATAATACGAAGAGTTTTATCGGACACGCCATGGGGGCGGCGGGAGCCCTGGAACTGGCCGGTAATCTGCCCGCATTCAACGACGGTATCGTACATCCAACGATTAATGTCGATGAACTTGACGAAAAATGTGCCATTAAAAACCTGGTACTTAATCAGCCGGTTGTCGCGAAAAACCCGATCCGGTACATTCTCAATAATTCTTTTGGAATGGTTGGAATCAATGCTGTCGTTATTGTCGCATCTCCCGAATTGTGTCGGTAGTCCGAATGGAAATGGTGTCGTCTCGAAGTTATATTCCGTTATTCATCACTTAAAGCATAAACAAAATAAATAATCCCTAGTGGTAGACAACACTTTCATTTAGGAGTTCATTCAGGGGAATAAAACAGGCGAGACGCCTGTTTTCCCGGCATTGCGGACGAGACGTCCGCGTTCCAGTCAACTCCGTTTTTTAAGTGTTCGCAACCACTGGTTATAAAGAGAATATTTGTAATTTGAGGAAGTATTGAGTGAATTATTGACTGAAGAATAAAAAACCTATACAATGAACAGGAAACAGCAAATGAATATTTGGAAGAGAATGATTGTATTACTGTTTTGTTGTCCCCTATTTTTAACGGCAACAATTGCTATGGCACAGATTAAGAGTTGGGAAGATCCACTACCATCGGGTCCGATGAATGACGACTATCGAATGGGACCGGATTCGAAGCCGCAGGCGAATGTTCCCAAGGGAGAATTTCTATCGTTGACGTTGGATCATTCAGTCCATTATCCAGGCTCGGTCAATATTATTGAGGTCTATGTTCCGAAACAATACGACGGGAAGACACCTGCCTGTGTTTATGTTGCCATGGATGGATTCGGTTTTGCGGTACCAACGGTTTTTGACAATCTGCTGGCACGTGGGGAGATTCCGGTTCAGATTGCTATTGCCGTTAGACCGGGTTCCGTTCCATCTACCGATGGCAATGAAAATCCGCGCTGGAATCGGAGTCTGGAATTCGATGCGGTTAATGACCGATTCTGTCGATTTTTATATGACGAAGTATTCCCGGCAGTCGAAAATTTAACGACTAAAGACGGACGTACAATTCGATTATCGAGGAATCCGAACGATGCAGCCTGTGGCGGGTCCAGTACAGGGGGTGTCTGCGCATTTTCACTAGCGTGGCAACGTCCGGACCGGTTCCGACGTGTTTTTTCCGCCGTTGGAACCTATGTTGCCATGCGAGGCGCACATGAATATTCAACCCTGGTCCGTAAAACCGAGCCGAAACCCATTAGAATTTTTATGCAGGATGGACACTGCGATCAATGTTTTGGTGATGTCGGTGATTGGTGGATGGAGAATGTCTCGCTCAAACGATCCCTCGAATTTATGGGCTATGATATCAATTGGACCTGGGGGACGGGTCCCCATTCCGGGGCACAGGCCAATAGTCTGTTTCCTGATGCTATTCGGTGGTTGTGGCGTGATTGGCCCACCCCGATTCAAGCGGCTCCAAATCCGGTTTATAGTGAACATTACAAAATGGTAGTGGATCCCCAACAAACCTGGAAGGAATCTGCTCCTTCCTTTAAAGGTGTACCAACTTCATTGACCGCCACTCCGGATGGAACAATCTGTATCGGTGACAATAATGGAACTGTATGGCGATTGGACGAAAAAAACACGTTTCAGGTTATTGGCAAAACGTCTGCCCCAATATTGGCAATTGCGTCTGGAGCAAATGGGACCATTTTTGCCGTCATAGATCAAGTGGGAAAGAAAAAAATCGTTTCCTTCGAATTGGTTTCCGAAAAGGCAAAAACTGTTGTCGAGGATGTAACAACAGGAGGCCTGACCGTTCTTAACGATGGACGTCTTTATTTATTCGACAAGAATGGGAATCCACAACTGCTATTAACCAATAATATTACGACCAATACAATTACGACCAATACAATTGTGAATCATATGAACGGGATAGCAGTTACTCCGGATGGCAAATGGCTCGTTACCATTGATTCGACGATTGGAGTTGGTACTTCCTATCGTGTGAATAAAGATGGGACGCTTGATGCTCCCCAGCAGATGTATTGGTTACACGTTAAGGATAAAGCACGGAGCGTCGGAAGTGGTTTTTGTACGTTTGACACGGAAGGCCGACTCTATGTCGCTACCGAGTTGGGACTCGGAATATGTGATCGTAATGGACGGGAACGATTGATTCTCCCATCTCCGGTTGAGGGAGGACAGGCGGCTGTCGACGCTGTGGCCTTTGGCGGAAAAGATTTTAAAACCCTTTATATTATTAGCGGGGGGAAAATCTTTATGCGCAAACTGAAATCGGTCGGTCATCCAGATTTTCTGCCGTCTGCCAAACTTCCGAAATGGGGCGCTGGTTGAGAAACGATAGATGTATTCCCAGATGGATATCCGGATCCTGGGGATCTGGAGACCATCCGATGTTTTCAAACGGTATCCGTTCACCAGTTTCAAAAACAACATCGTGAATCATTACAATCAAAGAACGGGGTTTTGGTTAATCGTCATTTCTTTTCCTGTGGTATTCGACCTATTTTACTGAAAGGAACAGGTTGGAACCCGGGAATCTTCCGGAAGACTTCGGAATCCGGCTTGAGATTGTAATTTTTATTTTTTGGATCGACGAAGCCCGGATCCGTATTTGTCTTCCAGTTACTCGCATCGATATTCCAATTTCCCGTCGGTTCCAAGGTGGAATTTACAAACACATTTTTTCGGGCCGTATTCGTTCTCTTCTCTACAGGCTGACCGTCCATAAATCCGATCAATTCAGGATAATGCGTTGTATAGGGAGGCTTGGTTATATCAACTTCCTTTAATAAACGCGTTTGCCATAATGGGGCATCGATATAATCCTTCCATCGTTTATCGTTCCAGGGAGAAGATCCGAGTGGTCGTTTAGAATCGATAAAGATATTGTTTTCGGCCAGATTGCCATGGCCACCGTGTGAAAATATTGATCCGAAGGTACCATTTCCCGGTTCTCCGGTCCGTAAAAATACATTTCCAATAACTTTTTCGCCTCCGTCCCCATCGTCAAAATAAATGGCGGCGTTACCATGACCGCGCGGACTACCGATGTCATACCAGAAATTGTATCGAATGATATTTCCCCGCATTGAAGGATTACGTCCTTTATATAATGCCCCACAATCGTCTCCGGACAAACAGACATGATGAATAACATTGTATTCAAATATCATGTCATTCCCCGAAAGAGCGATTGCCTGATGCGGTGTGTCATAAAATTCATTATGTCGGGCGGTACAACCACAACCGGCCAATAACAGACCATTGGCGTAACAGAGTAAATGTTGGGAAAAACTGCGGATCAGACAGTTTTCAACGACATGACCAGCAGGCTTCAACGCTTTACGGTCGCCTGCCTGAATGATAATACCTCCGGTTCCCGTCTGTTCGATTAGACAGGAATCTATTCGATGATTTAATCCGCCATTGATCGAGATGCCACAAAGACGACTGTTGCGAATCGCACAATTGTCAATACAATCGTTTTGTCCTCCAGATATGTTGATGGCTGTATTATAGGTTTCCTCGATAATAAAACCGCGCAAGGTCACCTGGGAAACATTTGTCATATTTACAATACTCTGGTCCTGCCAGGCTAGAACAATTCGTTCGACCGGCAGGGATTTGTCCATCGGATAGAAATAGAGTTTTCCCGCCTTTTGATCTATATAATATTCGCCCGGTGTATCCAATTCCTCCAGAAGATGAATTGCCATCCAGCGTCTTGGAGAAGGATTCCCCTGTCGAAGCCCATATGTATGTTGGTCTGCCAGGGTGATTGTCTTCTTCGCCTTGTCTATGGCCGATACTTGCAAAACTTCGGACGACCAGTCGAAACACCAGTAGCCATGAAGCCAGACTCCTTTCTCGACATTCCAACGTTCCGGTCTGCTGCCGTTATATTGAAAAGTCCCACCGACGGGAACGTTCTTCTTCTCCTTTAAGCCAGCCGCGTCCGACGCCAAACCGGAATTCGCGTCGGAACCGCCATCAATTATTTTGCCTATTGTCTCCCAGCCGGAATTGGGCCAGCGGGCCATTGACATTCGATCGCCATTAACAAACAGTTCCGGAATCGGTAACGGCATTGTCTTTTTCTTCGGTATTTGTTGCAGATTCCTGACTCCCAACTGATTCAACTCAACGACACGAATATTTGCGCGCATATCCTGCGAAATACGGTTAAGTTCATCCTGATCCGATAATCGTCTAAAAAGAAATGGCTTAATTAATATTCCCCCGGAAAGCGTCGTTCCACGAGGCGCCATGGCCCGGTAGACTATGGGGGCCTCCGTTGTTCCCGAATCTTCCGCCGTTAATTCAAACGTTTTCTCCCGCCAATAGGTTCCCTGGGATACTATGATTTCAATTGGTTCCGTCTTCGGCTGGATCTTGCGAACAGAATCCCGCGCCTCTTCAAGGGTTCGAAACGGCTTGGCCTCCGTTCCGTCTCCATTTGCATCTGCCGTCTGATTTACATAAATAACTTTCTTCGCAAATATATCACTGGTCCAGCAGATTACAATACAAAATATGGTTATTGATATTCCCACTATTATTTTCGATTTCATAAAAACCTTTCTTTTTCAATTTTATTACGAATGTATGTTATTGTACTACGATAGACATCTTGATTGGGATTGAGGAGAATGGCTTTTTCCAAAATAGGAATGGCCTCTTGGGAGCGTCCGATTTTATCCAGAGCCAGAGCGTAATTATAAAGGATACGATCTCGCTGTGGCAATAGTTGTACGGCAGTTTTAAAAGCCTCAACCGCCTTTTCCATTTGTTTGGTCTCCGCGAGGAGGAGTCCCAGAGAATACCAAGTTTCCCCCTGCTGTGGATCGATTTTTAAAGCCTGTCGAAATTCGGATTCCGCTTTAGTTGTTTCGCCACGTTCATAGTAGAGCATGGCCAAATTAATGCGCAGTGGAAGAAAATCGGGACTAATACTGATTCCTTTTTGATAGGCATCCAAGGTCTGTTGAGTGGTTTCGAACAGAGTACGTATGTACTCCGTTTGTACCGCTGACGCAACGGGAGCGTCTTGTCCAACTTCAGATACAATCTGTTGACAGGCCTTTGATTTTTTTTCCAGTTCTGTATGATGCAAATTCTGTTCCAGGACACCACGATTGAGCCAGGAAGCTCCCTGGTCACAATTGGCGTCCAACTCCTGTCGATACTCCGCTAAAATACGATTGAAATTATTCTTGATGGTATCGTCAAACATTGATTGATCCACCGCTGCCAGAAGTCGAATAACTTCCGTCCGGACGGCACGGGACGAATCAAGAAGTAAAGGAGACAGATACCGATAACGAATCCCCATATCGAATGATTCCAAACAACTGACTGCGGAACGTCGAATCCAATCGTTACTATCGGTCAGTCCCTCCTGAATTAAGGACAGGACCTGTTTCTTCTGATTCTCCGACCATTCGGAAGAATCGGACCGTGCAATCAAGTCCAGGGCACTAGCGCGCACAATATCTCGAACCTTGGCCGTATCACGTTCCTTGATTATTTTTTCAAGGAGAGAAAAGGCATTTGAATTCTTCTTTATACCGGCGTAAATCGCATAGGCATAATGTTCACCCGTCGCGAGTCTGCCGCGCTGAATACTCTTTTGTGGATCGTACCATTTGTCAATCCAATGTTGTGCCCAGGCAGCGTCTTCCCCTTTATCACTTCGAAAATGACAGAGATTACATGCGTTAGGTGTTCCCAGATCAATTGTCAACTGTGGACGCGGAATATGAATATTATGATCGTAACGGCGGTCGATAACCATAAAATTCATGGCGGGTAAATGACAGTCAACACAATTCATTCCCGGTCCCTTCAAATATGTTTGCTGAACAGGATTTTTCACTGGAAGAGAAGGGGATTCACGTTTCATGGGAAGTAAAGTTGTCTGATGGTGATGATGTCCGGCATTATCGTAATAATCGAGTCGATGGCATTGACCGCATAAATTATTACCGGGTTTTTTTAATTCCAGGGAATGCGATTCATGACAATCGACACATCGAACGCCCATGGCATACATTCGTGACTGACAAAAAGAAACGTATTCAAAACTCTCTTCTTTTAATTGACCGTCCGCATAATAAACATCGGATCCGATTCGTTCCGGAATATGATAATTCGAGTATTTTCGACCCGTTGGTCTAATAGTTTTCGCCAGATTATGACGACGTGAATGGCAGGGAGCGCATGAATCCACCGATTGAATACTGATATCTTCATCGGTCAAACGTACAGGGCGCCGAAGAAGTCCGGATCGGGAAATCAGTTTTCGTAACGATTCGGATCTCTTGAACGGATCCTCCTCGTCCCGCGAAATATTCCGCTTTTCGAGTACGGAGTCAAGGGCGATCCGTGCCTTTTTTTCGTGATCCACACAATCGGAATGACAGGCGGAACACCCAACACCCATTTCCTTCCACCGACTCGCGAATGTATTGGCAGAAGAATCAAAATTTTTTTCGAATTCCGTGGTATGACAGTCGGCACAGGTATGATTCCAGTTTTGAAGGGATCGCGTCCAATGAAGGGTATCTGACGCCGGAATCCGTTCCTTCGCATAGAGATGGAACCATTTTTTATCCCGTTCATTCCAGGCTAAAGGAAGACATTGAATACGACCGTCCGCCATTTGTATCAAATACTGTTGAAGAGGAAAAATACCTAATACATATTTTATGGGAAATTCTTTTGGCGTTCCGGTTTGGTCTTCTATCGTCATAAAAAAAGAATTGTCTTTACGATTCAGACCTATGACCGTACCAATTGACGTTTTGATTTTCCCGTCTGCGATCAAGAGACGAACAAGATCGATTAAGGCAATCTGATTTTTACAAACACAATCCGGACGAATCGGACCGACACGGTTGAGAAATTCCGATTCTTTTTTTAATTGCTCGATCTGATCTTTATCAAGCGCCTTTTCAAATTTTGATTTCAACGAAGGGGTTGTATCCGAGAGGGCCGTGGCCAGTCGGGCAAAAGTGGTCAGGTCTTCCCGACCTGTAAACGGGGCAATTCCCGAAGAATCGTTTTGAATGAACTGTTTAATCAGAAGGGATATCTCGTCGTTCGATAGGGCGACCAACTCGTCAAACGCGATATGGAGATATTTCTTTTGCGAAAAATCACCCCGAACATTGCTCGGAGTCGCGAGATTCATGGCATGACGATGATAGGAAGACGACCAGTCTTGATATTCCTTGTAATGGCATTCGGAACAGGACCGACCAGACGATCCATCTTCGATGGGATCCAAAATACCAATGGAATTGGAAACCGATTGGGTTATGGAAACCATATGATCCGATTGAGTGACCGTCGGATTAGTTCCGGAGGGGCATCCCCAAAACAAAGGAAAGGCCAAAAGCAGAAAAAAATATATGAATTCGATGCGACCATTAAAGGACTTAAATTTCATGAACGATTCCTTTTTGTCCGACTACGAAACCAATTGGTTACTGACCGACATAATAACAATGGCCAATAGAATAATAACAACACCCCAATACATTAGTAAACGAGGTCGTCCGTGAACCCCCTTCCATTCTCCACCGATAAAGCCGACCAACTGATTGCTCAAAAGAGAGACCCCTTGACGAATTCCGGCTCCAACCGTTGCTCCAAGAGGACCGAGATAGACCATTCCCAAGCCTTCGACCATCATGGAAAGAAACCATTGAAAACCGGATAAAAAAGCGTAAAGAGGTTCCTCTTTTCGTGCGAACAAAGTTTTCCACGTACCGTTTTTAATTAGTAGAATAAACGCGAAAAGGATATTAACGACAATACCACCGAACGCCCCGATACTCCAGACAACCGGAGTTACCATGATTTTTGATACGCCTTGACTTTGAGCCTCTTTTAATATATCATCCTGTATATAAATAAAACTCAAGGAGAGTCCGGCCGATAAAACACCGGCGATACAGACCAGTATCAGTCCTTCAATAAAATGACCGGACGCCTGCTTTTTGCGTTCTTCTTCCGTTTTATCGGCTAGTACTCGTTCGCGCCCCAATCCGGCTAGAGTCAGAAGAAAAACGCCAAATATAATCACAATAATAGAAGCAAGAATCAACATGCCGGGAACGGTCATTAAATCCGGGGCCTTCTCAAAAATTCCACTTCCCTTGAGTACCATTGGCATGATCATTCCGACCGAGGTCCCGAGCGAGAAAAGAAAAACTCCGGTTAATGCCGCTCCTATCTTCATTACACAAATCAGATACAGTACATTGGCGATTCCCCATCCTGCGGAAAAAAGCAGCGAACGCCATAACATTTCCTTGTTGATGGAATTTAAAATGGCAGAAAAGTCCAAAAAAAAGAATACTATTATTCCCGGTATTAAGATAAAAGCAGTTCCTACATTGAATAAAAGAAATTTTTCCAAACAAATATCATTGGTTACCTTGAACGGCCATATCCCTGTCCCCTGAAGCAATCCAGCTACAATTACCAAAACGAGTCCCAGTATAACATAGGTGGTCATTATCAGTCTCCTTTATCTGTCTTCATTTTATTTAAGGGTTATTATTCCACGTGTAAACGAAGTCATTGGGAAACTATGCGTTACACGAATATACGGAGACAGTTTACCAAAAAGTATGACCTTTTACAATAACTGGTATAAAAATATCCGTAACCGTTCACAGATATAAAGTAAAATCACAAATATAAAGTAAAATCATGGATAACACTGATTTTTACAGATAGTTTTTTGGCAAACAACCTTTTTTATGATAAAATTATTTAAGATCATAGATAAAAATGTTTAATTTGTTATTGTAAAATATTGTATTTTACGGTAGACTATCTGTGTTTATCCGTGATATCCGTGGTTTCAAAATCGTTCGTGATGGTTCCAAATATCGTTTATCGTTATGAAAACAAAAACGTTACCACGGCTGTTCCATTAGATCGACGATTTGATTGGCGAGTTTGTCAATTAGTTCCTGCTGTGCCGTTGCTCCTGATTGTCCCATTTCTGCAACAAGGTAACTTCGACCGTCAATAGTAACGCCATTCTGATTGAGTGGAATAGGTTCCAATTCACCTAAAACATTCCTTCTTTTATCGGTCCAGACGGCGACGACGGTCCAATTCAACGTTTTTTGCCGTGTATCATTGTAGCGATTTAATGCGGAGACTTCCTGATTTTCCGCCACAAGTTTAATCACCAACTCCGAGTCGGCCTTGCCCGCATCGGCTAGTTGGAAGGGAGTCCGATCCGTAATTCGTTTACAAACAGCCTCCGTTAATCGTTCACCCAAATTAGCCCGCCAGGAATCCACCTGCGCCATTCGGACATGAACCGTTCGTATTTCTTCATGATAGAGCGAAGGGGCCCCCAACTGATATCCCTGACAACCATTCAGAATCAGGACTATCAGTATCATTAGGACGTATGTCGTCAAATATCGTAATAAACACATTGCTATCCTATTCCGTCAAAACAGTTTTTTATTATTTTCAGACTGATTTTCCTTTTTATCCAGATCACGGAACTGTAGCGCATTGGAGGCGTTTTCCGTCGATGGATTTTGTTGGTTTCCTTCGGCGACTTGAATTAACCTGTCCGGACGATCTTCAAAATACTCGCTGTTATTTTCCGGCAGGAAGGGCATGACCGGACGAACCCAGGAGAAGGTATCGGCTTCTGCGGGCATATCTTTAATCTGGAGATAACGTGCAATGGCCTGTTGTGTATATTCACTGCCGGGAAACTCCTTGGATAACTGATTATAATAGGAACGTGCGGAAGCATAATAACCGCGCTTTTCATAATACTGTCCGCGTATCCATAAATGCCGTGCCTGTTCCTCTTTTATTTTTGCCAGTTCGGCGTTAATGACCAGCAAATCTCCTTTTCCGATCCGTTTGGCCGTTTCGGCGATTTCTTCGGCCTGTTTTAACGGTCGTGTATCGTACAAGGGACCTCGATACGATTGATGCAATGATATTATAGTAAATTGATAGGCTTTATCCGCATGTTTACAGGTGGGATAAAATTCATACAACTGCCGATAATATTGTGCCGCCGATTCGAAGGAGGCGTCTCCCTGTTCGACGCCACGTCGCATATACGCATTAGCTAGCGCCATTAACGCATCCGGAGCTCGACCATCGTCGGAGGTATCGTTCATGAAAATGGCTTCGAACGCCTTTTTAGCTCCCGAAAAAGTCGATGTCATTTTCGGCTTTTGCTTGTTTGTCAGATTCATAACACTCGTTTCCGTTTCGGAGCATTGAACCCAATAGCAACCGATATAATACAAACGTTCAATGGCCGCCTTCTTCAATATGGAGTTACTGTATTTGGAAACAAGCATTTTGTAATGACGCATGGCCGAATCGTAACTGTTCGCGAAAAAGAGACATTCACCAGCATAAAAGAGGGCATCTTCCTCCAAAATGGAATCGGTCCATTTTTTCCCCGCCTTTTCATAGAGTTTGGCCGCCTCAAACAGATGTTTGGTTTCCTTCGTATTTTCATAAAGCATATGTTTTTCACAGGCCTGTTTCATTAGGGCAATCGCTTCCTTTTCATTAGGCCCCATTCCCAACCAGTCGCGCCATTTACTCCATAGAGTTTTAGCGGAGTATTTGGACCAGTCGATAGGCATTTCCATCTCTTTTTCCCAATCCATTAACTCTTTACGGGAAGATATTTGGCTCATCAGGTTCAGATCCGCCGCCGTTACCTGACGTACAAACCGTCTGTCGTTATTCTGTCGTTCCTCTTGAACAAAAGGACTGTCAGGATCATTAAAGACGGCCCGATCATCGGTCAGTGGACGTAAATATTCCGGAACATTCCTCTCCCCTTTTTTATTCTTTTTTTGTGTCTGTTCCCATTCCTGATATCGAACTTCCAGTTCTTTTTCCGTCTTCTCTTTATCGACAATGGACTGTCGGGAGCGCGGGGGGGCATTAACGACTTGATTACCAACTTTTTGTGGAACAAGATATCCTTCGTCCTTCGAACGCTCTATGGTATCCAACGGCTTTTGATCCATTGCGCTTCGTGCCACCTTCGATAGTTCACTCTGTTGGGGGGGCAATGTACTATTGACAGTGGATGTGGTCTGTGTACTTCGTGGTGTTTGCGCAACCAGTGAATTCGAAATCGATGGAAATGAAGTTACATTCGTTCCCGTTGCCGAATTCGTTCCAGATACAGAATTCGTTCCCGTTGCCGAATTGACCGCAGTCTGTCCTCGTTGAATCACTGTACCGTTTTCCGGAAAACGTACCGTTGTACAAGAGTTATTCCGTGCGGATATGGAAGAATTATCCTGAACATAGGTTGTCCGTGGTGCACACGTTGTACATCCGGAGAAAAAAAGCATTGAAACGCCTGTACCTATAGCGAATAACAATAACAATGGTCGATATATGGACATCCTTGTCCCTCGTTTTCTGTCTATTAATATAATCCTCTTTTGAGTAATATAATCCTCTATTGAGCAATATAATCCTCTATTGAGGTTCCCGTATCATTTGCGATAAATAGTCATACATTCCCGGTCTTTTACCTAGAAGATGACTCATATAGGAATTCATTAGGCCGCGAACTTCCCAACGAACTTTTTTCGGGAATATCGGGTCTTCCGAATTCAAATTCCCCGTTCTCTTCCGTTCCAACGACTTCAAAAGACGAACGGCATCGCCCGACAAAGAGGTTACTGCGCGATATTCATGTTGTGAACGACAATCGTTACAAACAACACCTCCTTCTACAAACGCAAAAGGAATACGCAACCCGGCCTCTTCATACCTTTCCACGACAATATCGCGTCCACATTCAACACAATGTGTCAAGGAAGGTTCGTAACCCAAACAGTTCAGGAAGGACCATTCAAATTCCAAAAGATGCCGGCCTATATCCCGGCCCTCCTGAAATAGGGTTAATGCCAACTCCGCAGACTTGTAAAGCTGTGGAATCGGCTGATAACATTCTGTCATGCTATCCAATAATTCGGCAACATAACAGCCCGCATACATTCCTCCCAGATTTTCCTGTTTCGGATAAAACCGTTGCTTCAGTTTCGCCTCCGTCAGAAGATCGAGGGCTTCCGAGTTTTTACTGATGAATGATACACTAATTTGGGCAAGTATGTCAAGAGCAAACTCAAAAGGATTTTTTAGACGACGAGCCCCTTTAGCTATTCCCCGTATTTTACCATAATTACGGGTAAAGAGCGTTAATATCAGACTCGATTCACTAAAATCGACATATTTTATAATAATAGCGTCGGTACTGACGATCGGCATATCGAGTTTTTTCTTGAAAAAAAAGTAAATATTTTCCTGCTGTTCACAGGTTGGTGTAATAAATTATACATTATGACAATAGGACTGGAACATGGACGTCTCGTCCGCTTCCTCCAAAACAGGCGTCTCGCCTGTTTTGAAAAATAGAAATTTAAAACGACCTTGAGTATATCCGTAGTTTCACTTTATATACAGTACGACGCTATAAATTCGACATTTCCTGGGAGCGCGGACGTCTCGTCCGCTTCCTCCAAAACAGGCGTCTCGCCTGTTTTGAAAAATAGAAATTTATAATGACCTTGAGTATATCCGTAGTTTCACTTTATATCCGTGAACGGTTACAAGACTATTAGTTTTATTTTTCCACTTCATCGGCATCAATATTGAGTAAATCGTTGAAACGAACAACTTTTTCCTCCAAATAATCTTTAATTTGCAGTATGGTAACTTTAGGTTCATTTGTCGGTTTAACTTTCTGTCCCATCATATTCGTCATACTCGCCATGGATTTACTGCTTTTCTTCTTTTCCTCTATTTCCGTCGGATTATCGGATCCATTATCAAGAAAGAGTTCCTGTTTACTGATTTCCAGAAGAGTATCTTCCAGGAGAGCTTTGGCGTCTTTCTGTTCATCGGTCAACAGGGCGCGAATCCCGGATTTCCCATCTACTCCGGAAATGGCGATACGAATTGCGGTGAAGTCGGATTTAATACGGGCAATAATGGTATTAACTTTTGTAATTTGTTCTTCGGACATCGTGGGCATTCCCATTCCGCCGCTCATACCTCCGGCCATCATGGGATCCATCCCTGACATGGGGGGCGCCCCGGCCGCGGCCATGCCGGATGGGTCCATTCCGGAAGGATCCATTCCACCCATACCAGCCGCTCCTCCGGATATTGGGGAACCGCTTTGGGTCTTTATCTGGTCTCGAAGACTTTCATTACTGATAAAGGTCTGTTCGTCTGTATAAAAAGTACGCGCCAATCGTACAATCGAATTGGACAGGCCGATATAATCATATTTCTTCAATTCTGTAAAATCCATCATACCGATAGCTCGTGCAGCCAGTACCCGGCTTTCCGAATCGGCATTTTTATCCTCAATCAATTGACGCATGGCATCGAGAATCTCGGAAGAACCTTTAGGACCTTTGGGGGAACGTATGGCCGCTAAACCTTCAAGTGCCTTCTGTTTAAACCAGACGGCAATTTCTTCCCGTAATTCTTTTTCCTTCGCATAATTGGGGGAGAGAATGTTCAGAAAGACCGTAGTTACATTATTCTTCATCGTCGCGTCTTTAATACCAAGCTCCGAATGACGAACAAGTCCGATCAATGCGGCCAAACGAACATAATCCGGCAGTTTATAGCTGTTGGAATCGACAAAAATACATAATCCCTTCAGAACGTTGGAATAGGGAACTGGAGGGGTATTAGCCGACCCTTCCGTTTGGTTGAAATCACCTATGGCCAGCATGGCATTAAAACGGCAGGCTGGATAATAATTATCGCGGGCATAGCCCCCGAGATATCGGGTGGCCAAGCCAAAAAAAGTCACCTTGGCCTGGTCCGAAAGTGAAGCGGCGTCTTTATAAAGTTCCTCCCGATATTTGTGAATATCCTTCGCATTCGCTTCGATCGTCCAGCGTGCCAGATAATAGGTCTTCATAAACTTGTCCAGGTTATCCTTGCTCGAAGGATTGGATCGCAGTTCATTTAAAACGGAGTTCTTTTGGCCTTCCTGGGCTTTATCCACCTTTTCTTCTTTATACGTTTGTGCAGTCAGTGAACTGACTCCCAGTAAAAAGACCAAAAGAGAAGTCATATATTTTGCAAATCGGTACATATTGGAAATATCTTTCCTTTCCTTGGGGTTGTTTATATAGGTTTGATTATATTTTGCAGTTGATTATATTTTGTTATGAAGACTCCCGAAAATCAGGTACATGAAAGCATACGCTCCAGACATATTAAGGCGTCTTTTGCCGTTTTTTCCTCTACCCGAACCAACGGAACCTCCTTTTGGGCATCCCAGCGTTCCAGTACCCAACATAATTTCGGTAAATCGATTAGATTCATCGTGGGACAGAATTGTGGCGCGGAAGCCAAATTATGAATCTTGTGTTGTGGGTCGTTCTTCATGACATGTTCTATCAGATGATATTCCGTTCCGATATACCAACTGGAACCTGAATCACTATTTTTAACCGTATTGATGATCATACTGGTCGATCCGGCATAGTCGGATAATCGGACCGTATCCTGTTTACATTCCGGATGTACAACGATTCGGGCTTTCGGATCCTCTTTTCGACAACGATCAATATTCGCTGGTGTAAAATGCTGGTGAACCGGACAAAAACCATTCCATAAAATAATCCGGCTCTTGATAATCGTTTCCGCTGAATTTCCTCCGTAAAGGGATGCGTCAAATTGCGGAATTGGTTCCTTTAAATGTTGCAATTCCTGGAGTAAATGGGGATTGGTATGATTCCAAACAGCCATATCTCCGGCGTTCAACCCCATTTTAAGGGCGGTATTGCGTCCCAAATGCTGGTCCGGGAAAAACAGAACCCGCGTGCCTCGTTGAAATGCCCATTGTAATACCGATTCCGCATTGGTAGATGTACACGCAATTCCGCCATGACGACCACAAAAGGCCTTAAGTTCGGCCGAAGAATTGACATACGTGACAGGAATTAATTGTTGGATATCAATAATCTCCTGAAGTTTTTGCCAGCAGGAAGTGACATCTTCTCGTGTTGCCATATCGGCCATGGCGCAACCGGCATTGGGGTCAGGAATGATTACGGATACGCGTCGCCCGCCGCGAAGCGATGTTTGCGCGCTACTATTTGCCAATATATCAGCTGTTTCCGCCATAAAATGCACGCCACAAAACACGATCGCTTCGCAGTCCTTTACTTGTGCGGCGGCTGAACTCAACTGAAAACTGTCTCCATACAGGTCTGCTAAATCCGTAATTCCGGCCCTCTGGTATAAATGACCCAGAATCTGAAGTCGGGAACCATATTTCGTTTTTATCGCCTTTATACGGTGGATCAACTCTTCCAGAGGCACCTGTTCGTAGTCCCGACGTTCCTGCTCGCACAGCTTGTCTGTCACGTACAGTTTATCTGTCCTGTGTAGTTTATCCAATCCATACAATTTATCCGACTGATCACAATTGTCCATCATAAAAAGCGAATTCCTCTTAAAACGATAGGGGTTAAACATTTTTAAAATGTTATCATGTTTTGTAAATTAACAGGGGCATTTGACAAAAAATCCGCGTTTCGACTGAAATATCTTTTTTAGCACACAATATTACTGGAAAAAATCGTCTACGGGACTTTCATCATGGCTCCATTTAAAATTTTACCCAAAATTAAAGGATTAAGCAAGTGTTCTTTCTTGTTTTTTTCTGATATAATAAAAAAGAATTCAGGAATGAATGATACATAAAGACAAGTCGGATTTTTTTATCTTTATCCGGATAATATTTTTAACGATAATAAAAACGATAATAAACAGGAGAAAATGTAATGAAAGTACCTCGTATAGTCGTTGTCGGCAGTTCCAATACGGATATGGTGGTAAAAGCGGATCGTATTCCGGTACCGGGCGAAACGGTAACTGGGGGCACCTTTGTACTGGCGCCCGGTGGGAAAGGAGCAAACCAGGCGGTTGCTGCGGCTCGTCTGGGGGCCAAGGTCATTCTTGTTGCCCGGGTTGGCTCTGATATGTTTGGTAATGAGGCCCTAATCCATTATAAAAAAGAGGCTATCGATACAAGTTATATCCAAAAAGACCCTGAAGCTGCTACGGGCGTTGCCTTGATTATGGTGGACAAGAAGGGCGAAAATCTGATTTCCGTTGCCTCCGGGGCCAATCATCGACTGACTCCCTCCGATGCGTTAAATGCGCAAAAGGCCATTGAACAGGCTGATATTGTCATTGTTCAATTGGAAACTCCCCTTGATACCATTGAAGCGACTGCCACGTTAGCGCAAAAGGCAGGGGTTCCACTTCTGCTGGATCCTGCTCCGGCCCCTCCGGAGCCGCTGCCCGAGAAGTTAATGGCGAAAATCGCCTGGATTAAACCGAACGAAACCGAGGCTTGCCAATTAACCGGAATTAAAGTTGTCGATCAAAAAACGGCACAGGAGGCCGCTGATCGGCTTCTCGCAAAAGGGGTTGGTGGTGTTATTATTACCTTGGGAACACAAGGGGCGCTTTTAGTGGAAAAAGCTGGTGAAGGTATTCTGATTCCCTCTCAAAAAGTTGAGGCGGTGGATTCGACGGCTGCTGGTGATTCATTTTCCGGGGCTTTTGCCTTCGCTCTGGCGTCCGGATATCTTCCAGAGAATGCCGCTCGTTTCGCGGGTTGTGCCGCCGCTTTGAGTGTCACAAAACTGGGCGCCCAACCATCCCTTCCCTTCTATCGGGAAGTTCTAGCCATGTTTGAAAATAAAAATCAATAGACCAGAGTCTGCTGTTGTTGAGTCGGTGACGTATGGATCAGTGACATATGGAATAGAACGGGGGATTCCCTAAAGCTCTATCGTATGTTGTTGAAGCGGATATCACCATTCTTCCGATTTTTGATAATTATTGTTTTTTCGTTCCTGAAAATTCAAGTGGATTATCTCCGCTATGGGTTTGGCTACAGTTCAAGGAAACTGAAACTTCGATTTTATCGTAACCGTTCACGAATATAAAGTGAAACCGCGGATATAAAGTGAAACCACGAATAACACTGATTTTCACAGACTATATTGTACGACGTTATAAATTCGGTATTTCCCGGGAGCACGGACGTCTCGTCCGCATACTCCCAAACAGGTGTCTCGCCTGTTTGGAAAAACAGACTTTTATAACGACCTTGAGTATATCATTTTTATCTATCATTTTATTGTACAACCTCAAAACTTTATTTACAAGGAAAAAGTATGAAACGTTTTTGTATGACATTATTACTCGTCTTCTTTTTCATGACGACTATCGTTGCGTTGGAGGAGAAAAAAGCGCCTATCGGTCTTTCTTTTCCAGCAATTACTGATATTCAGGCAAACTGGATCACCTTCCCGGATCTTCCGAATCCAATGGTTCCAAACCTGTGGTTTGTCTTCCGAAAATCGGTCTCTCTGGACGCCATTCCAGAAAAAGCACTCTGTCGTATTGCTTGTGACAGTAAATACTGGCTCTGGATCAACGGGAAAATGGTCGTTTTCGAAGGTGGTCTGAAAAGGGGACCGACTCCGCACGATACCTATTGCGATCTTGTTGACCTCAAACCGTACTTGAAAAAAGGGGAAAATACTATAGCCGTTCAACTTTGGTTCTTCGGGAAAAGCGGATTCTCTCATATAGACAGTGGCAAGCCCGGTTTGTTATTCGATGCCTCCCAAAACGGGGAAAATGGTTTGTTTGTTATTAGTAATGCCGATTGGAAGGTCCAATTATATACCGCTCTTCCGAAGGGACTAACATTGACCAATGATCGTGCACGTAACTCCAATATGGCGAAAATGCCGTCCGACTGGCGTTCAAAAACATTTGGTCCATTCGAAGCGGTTACGGCGGATCCCCAGCCAAATTATCGACTTCCTGAATGGAATATTCGATTCGATGCGCGATATGACTTTAAAGACAATTGGAAGAGCAGTTCCTTCAACGATTCCAACTGGTCGAACGCCCTTGAGTGCGGTATTCCCGGTCAAAAGGCGGTGGAGCCTTGGGGACATCTCTATTTGCGTCCTACTCCGTTATGGAAAAATTTCGGACTCAAAAATTACGTTAATGCTGATAAACTACCAAAAATATCCGATGGTAAACCGATCGAAGGTATTCTTCCCTATAATGCACAGGTGACTCCATTCATGACCATCAATGCCCCGAACGATGGTATGGCTATTGACATTCGAACGGAAAATTATCATGGAGGAAGCGAATATAACGTTCGTGCGGAATATATTACAAAAAAGGGGGTTCAGTCGTTTGAAACGCCAGCCTGGATGAATGGTCATCGAGTTATTTACTCTATACCGGAAGGGATTAAAATCGTTAATCTCCAATATCGAGAAACAGGATTTAATTCAGAAATTGCGGGCTCGTTTCGATGTGACGATGCCTTTTATAACCGATTATGGACGAAGGCGGCTCGTACACTTTATATTACCATGCGGGACACCTATTTTGATTGTCCGGATCGGGAACGCGCACAATGGTGGGGCGATGCGGTCAATGAACTCGGAGAAGCCTTCTACGCTATGGATCGGCGGGCTGATACCTTGCCGCGAAAGGGGTTCTACGAACTCTTCCGATTCCAGAAGGCGGATAACTCCCTTCATTCACCTATTCCCGGTATTTACGATTCGGAATTACCGGCTCAGATGTTGGCAACCATTGGTTCTTTTGGTTTAGGAACCTATTCTCTTTATTCCGGGGACCAGGAGACGGCAAAAGACCTCTATTACGGTGTAAAAAAATATTTATCCATCTGGGAATTCGACGATTCCGGTTTGATTAAGGTCCGTAAAGGCGGTTGGAGTTGGGGCGATTGGGGCCAGGATATCGACCTTCGTCCCTTAATGAACTGCTGGTATTATCTTGCGGTCAAGGAAGCGCGCCGACTCGCAATGGCACTTGGCGAGCAGAGTGACGCCGATCTGTATGACGGACAGATGAAGACTATTCAGAAGGTCTTTAACAAGGAATTCTGGACCGGAAAAGACTATCGGGATCCTCTATACAAAGGACGTTCCGACGACCGAACCAATGCGATGGCGGTCCTCTGTCATTTTCCGGAGAAGGAATGGTACCCACTTCTCCGTGAACATTTTCGAAAGGAAAAGAACGCCAGTCCCTATATGGAAAAATACGTCTTGGAAGCCCTCTGTCAGTTGGGATATGGGGACGATGCGTTGATTCGGATGAAGGAACGGTTCGGAAAAATGGTGAATAATTCCGAATACAGTACGTTATGGGAAGGATGGGGAATCGGTTCGGAAGGTTATGGTGGTGGTACCGTGAATCATGCCTGGAGTGGCGGTGGGTTGACCTGTCTCGCTCAATATATTGTCGGACTCGTCCCGATCAAGCCCGCCTTCGAAACGTTTGGCGTTTATCCTCAATTGGGCTCCTTGAAATATGTCGAACTCAAGACCTTGACAAAGTTTGGGGATATCGAGATAAAATTCCGGAAGACCGATGCCGGACTCGCTGTTCGCATCAATGTTCCGGAAGGAACTACAGGAACGTTGGGAATTCCTTCCGAATATCTGGTTCCAAACACGAATATCTCCACGATAAATGTTAATAACCTCTCCTATACGAGTTTTAATGTTAAACCGGGTATTCATGAATTTGAATTCAAGAAAAAATGATGACAGGTTTGGATGCGAACTTTTTTCAAAATGACCCACACAAAAGGTGGGTCCTGATCCTAAATATCAACTATTCTGAATACTATTCTGAATACGAAACTCAAGGTTGTTATAAAAGTCTATTTTTCCAAACAGGCGAGACGTCTGTTTGGGAGGAGGTGGACGGGACGTTCACGTTCCCGGGAAATGCCGCCTTTATAACGTCCTAAAGTATATTCTGAATGGAACGTCCTCTCAAAAATGTAAAAAACGTGTCGCGTCTGTTTTGAGAAAATGAATTTAAAGCAATCTTGAGTATCGTCCAAGATAAAGATCAAATGGATTCGGATTGGTTCACCAGTTTTCGCAAAACAGTTTGCATAATACCGCCGTTGAGGTAATAGACGAGTTCCACCGGGGTATCAATTCGAACCTTGACTTTAAAGAGGGTTTCCTTGTCCATTGTATCCGGTTCCACTGATTTTGCGCGAACGGTTATTTCACTTCGCGGAATAAAATCTTTATTGATTTTCTCAAGCGTAAAGACTTCGGTCCCCTTGAGGCCAAGAGACTGAAGATTTTCACCGGGCAAAAATTCCAGGGGTAAAACTCCCATTCCGACCAGATTACCGCGATGAATTCGTTCGAAACCTGCGGCAATAACAGCGCGAACACCCAACAGGGCGGTCCCTTTAGCCGCCCAGTCGCGACTACTTCCTGTCCCGTATTCCGCTCCGGCCAGAACGATTAAAGGGCATTTCTCCTGTCGATATTTGATTGCCGCGTCATAAACACTTGTTATCTCGCCTTCCGAAGAATTGGGGGTAAAATGTTTGGTGACTCCTCCTTCCGATCCCGGAACGAGTAAATTACGAATTCGAATATTGGCAAACGTTCCACGAGTCATAACCCGATCATTACCACGTCGGGAACCATAACTATTGAAATCGGCAAAGGCAACTCCATTTTTCTGGAGATAAAGTCCTGCCGGAGAATCCTGTTTTATGGCTCCTGCCGGAGAAATATGGTCTGTTGTTACGGAATCACCCAACAGAAGGAGGGCGCGTGCGTTTTCCACCGCCTCCGGTTCCGGGGGTATTAAACCGAGATCTTCCAGGAACGGAGGTTCCTGAATATAGGTACTATCGGTATTCCAATCAAATAATTCCGACGGAACTGTCGGAATAGCGTTCCAGAGAGGGTTGGCTTCGTAAATAGATGCATATTCTGCCTGATAGAGTTCCGGCCCCATAATATTGTGAACGACTTCGGCAATTTCCATTCGGGTTGGAAATATTTCCGCGAGCATAACCGCATTCCCTTCCTTGTCATAGCCAAGGGGTTCTTTTGTCAGGTCAATATTAACCGTTCCTGCTAGTGCAAACGCTATAACCAACGGGGGACTCGCCAAATAATTGGCCTTTACCAGGGGATTGACCCGACCTTCGAAGTTTCGATTACCACTCAAAACGGCACAGGCCACCAGATCTTGTTCCGTTACGATTTTCGCAACTTTATCTGGTAAAGGTCCGCTATTTCCGATACAGGTCAAACAACCATAACCGACAACGTTAAAGCCGAGAGTTTCCAGGGCGCCGATCAAGTTGGCCTTTTTTAGATAGTCGGTCACAACCCGGGAGCCGGGTCCCAAACTGGTCTTAACGTATGATTTAACCTTGAGACCACGTTTGACCGCATTTCGGGCCAAAAGACCGGCGGCAATCATCAAGGACGGATTACTCGTATTTGTACAGCTTGTAATTGACGCGATTACGACAGCACTGTGGCCGGGCTCGTTTCCATGACAGGGATGTTTGGCGAGTTCTTCTTCTGACAACCCGAATCCACGTTCTTTAATCGGGGCGGTAAAGGAATGGTGGAATGATTCCTTGAGACGGGACAGAGGTATGCGATCCTGGGGTCGTTTGGGTCCTGCCAGGGAGGAAACGACCGTTCCCAAGTCGAGTTTTACGGTATCCGAATAGAGGGGGCAGGGAGCGTCTGCTTCCCGATATAATCCCTGTGCTCTGGCGTACATCTCGACGAGTTGGGCTTCTTCCTCTGATCGGCCTGATTGACGGATAAAGTCGATAGAGTGTTCATCCAGCGGGAAGAAACCCATCGTAGCTCCGTATTCCGGGCCCATATTAGCGAGAACGGCCCTATCGGTCACCGGCATGGCTGTAGCTCCTTCTCCATAATATTCGACAAATTTACCAACGACACCTTTTTTCCGCAACATTTCCGTTACGGCTAAAACGATATCGGTGGCCGTTACCGTTGGACTCGGCTGGCCAACCAGTTCCACGCCAATAACTTGGGGGGCCAGCATATAATAGGGCTGTCCCAGCATGACCGCCTCCGCTTCGATTCCACCGACACCCCAGCCGAGCACACCAAGTCCATTAATCATTACCGTATGACTATCTGTTCCAACAACACTGTCCGGATAGAGAATCCCGGATAATTCACTGATTTCCGTTGCCTGTTTGAATACAACTGGAGCTAAATATTCTAAATTAATCTGATGAATGATACCGCTGGAAGGAGGAACAACTCGAAAATTCGATAGTGATTCCTGTGCCCAATGGAGAAGGGAATAGCGTTCGCGATTACGTTCGAATTCCAGAAGAACATTTTTATCCAGGGCGTCTGCTGTTCCGAAATAGTCGGTCTGAATCGAATGGTCGATAACCAGATCCACTGGAATTAACGGATTGATTTTTTTGGGATCGCCACCGATATTCTTCATGGTTGAGCGCATTGCGGCCAAATCGACAACGGCGGGAACTCCGGTAAAGTCCTGAAGGATTACGCGCGCTGGCATAAAGGGAACTTCCGTTCCGCTGGTTTGGTCTGAAGGACTCCATGCGGCCAAACGACGAACATCGTCCTCCGTTACCACAAAGCCGTCACAATGACGAAGTACGGACTCCAGAAGAACTCGAATTGAATAGGGAAGTTGGGAAAGTGTGATCGGACAAACGTCTTTTAACGCTTGAAGACTATAATAACCATATTTTTTGGAACCACATTCAAGAACTTTAAACGCACTAAAGAAATCATGGGGAACGGATACCGATACCGACATGAAACTCCTCCTTTCCTTAAAGGGAAGAAATCAATATAAAATATAAAAATAGAAATAAAAAAAGCCGTTTACCTTCGAAAAAGCAAACGACTTTATTTTCCTGAAAAATTCAAAATTGCGAGGGCAGGACTTGAACCTGCGACCTCAAGGTTATGAGCCTCGTGAGCTACCAACTGCTCTACCTCGCGATAAATATATTATTTACAGGAAGAAGCACTTCATTTTTACCGTTGGTGTTTAAAACAGCGAACTGATAATAAAATCGTTGTCCCCTCAATAAATAACAAGATACATTCTAATATCATTTAATATTTTGAGGAGGGGGGGATCCACTTTTTTATAAAATTAATCCTGTGGTACTCTAGCGGGAGTACTAAAACCTGCTTTCGGACAGTCCTGACCGCAGCAAAAATCCTGACTAAAGCGCGGACGTTCGTCCGCATCCTCCAAAACAGGCGTTGACTGGAACGCGGACGTCTCGTCCATACGCATTAACTTAAATTCAACGATAGAA
>CAYUAP010000043.1:0-18301 GCA_964442735.1 uncultured Planctomycetaceae bacterium
CTCAAACCTCTTCGCCTGTCCAATCAGTGACATCTTTGACACAATGGCGTCATTTAACACGGCACAATTTGCACATCGCCCTGGTCAACATTTCCGGATTGTACTCCTTATAATGACGTAAGCAGACTGACAACAACACAAACGCCCTCCAATATTACCGCCGGGAATTGATAGCAAAGTGACTTGCCGCCACCTGTTGGCATAACGGCAAAAAAATCCCTGCCGGAGAGGATCGCCTTGACAATCTCCTCCTGATTCGGTCTGAACGTATCGAAACCGAATAACTGCCGCAAGGTCTTTTGGACGGTATTCTCTTCCAGGCTCCCGATCAACTCTCAAGATTTATTTAAACGATTCCGCCAATCACACCATTATATATTTTATCCGGAATCTTCGGATTTACAATAACGACTTCTAATCGAACAATTATCTTTCGATACTTTTCGAAATTCTCCTCATTCTTCCCATCATTTCGCTTGATGTTTTAACACAGCGTCTATCATGTCTAACGTTGAATGAACGTAAACCATTTATAAACAACGCTTGGGAGAATTTAGAATGTGTATTATAGTTGTCAAACCGAGAGGGATTGAATTTCCGAATGACGGGATTCTTGATTATTGTTTCCGGCGTAATCCGGACGGAGCAGGGATAATGCTTGCCGATCAGGGCAGGCTCATGATTCGCAAGGGGCTCATGACACGGGAAGAATTTTTCGATGTCTATCATGATCTGAAAGAGCGATTTCCCTGTAGTCCGTTTATTTTGCACTTCCGCTGGTCAACTGGCGGTGGGGTTCAGCCGGGATTGTGCCATCCGTTTCCGATTGACTATCGAAAAAAGGTTCTTATGGCAAAGCAACCGTCGAACGTAAGAATCGCGGTAGCGCACAACGGTGTTATTTCCGAATGGAGCGGGATCGATGCGACCGTTTCCGATACATTGCTCTATGTGAAGAACGTCCTTTATCCGGCGTTTCGGGACGATCCGCGATACCTATGCGTCCTGGAAAACAGAAAACGAATCGCCAATGAGGTTAACGGTTCCAGACTGGCGTTCATGACGGCTTCCGGGGCGATGTGTACAATCGGCGGTTTCTACAAATACGACGGAGTCTACTATTCAAAACCGCTCCCGAGAGTATTTTGAGGTAAAGACCATGCAATACCGATTCATTGACCAAAACGACGTGACTACGCTGGCAGAATTGCGTATGGAATATTTCCGGGAAACATTCAATCGACCTCTTCCCGACGAGATCCTGCCCAACACAATCAGGTATCTGGAAGACGAACTCAACACCGGCGCACTGACGGGCGTTGTGGCGGTTCTGGGCGAACGAATCGTTGCCGTTGGTCTGTTGTCCGTCTTTTCGGTTATGCCGACCGTGCGCAACACAACGGGCAAACGCGGGTATCTCTTTAACTTCTATACCCATCCGGAATATCGGCGACAAGGAATCGCGACGACGATTCTCGACAAGCTCAAAGACGAAGCCCGTAAACAAGGTGTTTGCGACCTCTTCTTAAATGCCCGAGAAATGGCGATTCCACTTTACGAAAAGGCCGGGTTCACGTTTCTTCGACATGAGATGCGGGTTCGTATTTAGCAATGCAATCTTTCAGACTACGGCCGGGTTCATTGCAGAACATGCAAACAAGAAACGAAGAATAAATTCGACTTAAAGAAAATGGTGTTTCAATATGCAATACAGGACTCTGCCAAATTCCTCATTTGACGCATTTGGGGAACGGCAGACACACCTGTTCCGGCAAGTTAAAAGATAAACCATCATTCTCTTCCGGATTGAATTCGTACCGGAATTCAGTCGGCAACGTTTGACTTCCTCCTTGACTTCGCGGTGTTTTCATTCGTATTACCTTCAATACTCTTTTTGCTATTGTATTGACTCCATATTTTGCGAAGACGTTTTTTCATTTCGTTGCAAAGAGACTGCGGTCCAACTATTGTCGCATGGTCTTCATATTGAAGTAACCAGCGGAAAAAGGTCTTTTTGTTATCGACAATAACTTCGGCAATCGTCTGTCCCCTCGGCCTCTTTTCCATACGGAGAATCATCGAGTCTTCAGCCAAAACCTCCGGGCGGATATCCTTTTTAAAAAGAACGGTTGCTGTCGTTGTTTCGTCTTCTTTTAAAAAGGGATAGGAACCTGTGGAGACGATCTTTAACATGTCGAATTCACGGGGAACGACAAATGTTCTTTGAAGCATTCGTATTTTCAGGAACCTGTCCACACGCCAGGTACAGACGTCTTCACGATGACTCGACCAACCGACAACATAAAGAAGTCCGTTACTATAGAGGAATGAATAGGGATGAATTTCATACGATTTTTTACCTCTTCGCTGGGGAGAATGGTATTCGACTTTCAAAATTCGTTTTTCAATAATCGCTTTGAGAATCTTTTCAACGTCTTCGGGAACGCTCTGATATCCGATATTTGAAGTTCGTTTGACATAAAAGGCTCTTTTGACCTGTTTGGCGTATTCGATATCCTGACGGTCCACAACTTTTTCCATTTTCAGAAAACCGGAATCCAATCCACGTGTAAGACAGGTTTTACCAAGGGGGGCAAGAGCCGTTTCAGCAACGGCCAAAGCAATCATTTCATCCCGATTGAACGTCGGCATAAAACTGAACGTTTCCGAATTGAACGAATAGACCTTTTCGCCATGTGCCCGATTTCGCGAATGAAGTTTACCGAAAACCGCCTCAATGGTCTCCAGATCCCGTCGAATGGTCAGTATACTGGCACCAAGTATTTCAGAAAGCTCCTTGATCGACCTGCCTTCGCGGCTATCGATCAGCGACTGAACCAGACGCCATTGTCTTATCCATGAGTTGCCCTGTTGTTCGTTTTCCTGCTTCAAACTATCGTTCATGTCATTCTCTCCTGATCAAAAAACAGCCAAAACGCATTTTCTTGAAAATCTTGTTTCCCCGTATTTTAAGGCATTACTTTAATGTTGTCAAGAACAGGTGTATCAGAAAGTATACTCCTAAATACCTACTTTGAGACAACTTGCCTCTAAAGGTGTTTTTGCCGGTTTTCATAATCTTTGTTCTGATTATAATGCTTGTAGCGATTAAGAAATTCTCCAAAACAACATTAAATTCCTGTGACTATAACCCGTTTTTTCGAATGAACATAAAGGAATAGCTGAAACCATGACCAAATCCAATCTCGTAACAGGCCTGACTTCCGCCGCCCTGTTTGAGCGAACGCCTGCCAACCGACTCTTCCGCTTCATCGAAATCAGAATCCATTATATTATCTTTACCCGATTGAAGCGTTTCTAATCTGTTTGATCGTTTTCCTGGCTTGATTCATTGAATCCCTGAAAGACCTTTTGGGGGTAAGGGGGAATTTTACGCCTGTAGTGAATCACACAACCATAAATATAGCTTCACAAACAAGGAACACTCAAATGAAAAGCAAGCAAAAAAGTAAGAAAAAGAATCGCCGACCGGAAAAGAAGTTCATGATTCTCTATTTTGGAACTCCGCCGATGATGTCTGCGTTAAAGGAACTGGCGGAAGCACAAGGACGAACAGAAACTGTCATTCTTTGTTCTGTCATTGAAGATGGTTTGTCACGTTTTTTTCGGGACTGGGAGAATAACGGAGAAAGTCGTCAGGATATTCCTGATTGTATTCATCGGCCAACGAAGAAACTTTCCAACAAGTCATGGTGGTATCAGATGGGAGCGGAACCTCTCAAGGGGCCGGGGTATGTGGACTGGGCTTTCCCGGAACATCATACTGCCATTTCTCTTCATGTAGATGGTCCGGTGGCGAAAACGTTACGTGAATACTGCTATGTCGAAGGCCTGGCCCCGGAAGTGGCTTGTGAAAACTTTCTGATTGACATTCTGAACGAGCGAAAACAAAGAGGACAGATCGAAAACTGGACTCCTGTCTCAAAGACGGAATTCAAAATCCTGCCTCCATTGCTCAACCACAAGACAAATTGGGAACGAAGTTTTACACAGAATTCCCAAAGAGAAAAACGGATTTACGAAGCGAACAAAAATATCCTCATGTGGGTTGAAACCGGGCAAAGTGATATGCGTCCGCCGTTGGAGCAGCTTTTCAACGACCAGATAGAAAGAAATGTACAAGGATTAATTCACGACTATCTGGTGGAAGTATTTGCACTCTGCGAACAGGACGGAATGAATCGCGATCATGTACCTTCCGTTGTTCATGAGGCAATTGATACGCCGGAAGGCGATAAAACTTATTATCTGGACCCGGACTGGCGGGATGTTGCCAATCCTTACGCTCACGGCGAGTTCCATTTTTTCTTTTGCGAGATCGTTGCCAAGGGAATACGCGACGCGTGTTACTTTATGAACATGACACCACGATATTTGATCGAGAAACTTCTCATCGATATTTTGGATAACGAAAAAGAGAATGGAGCCATTGATAACTGGGAACATCGCGAAGTGGACGACTGTATATAAATAATCATACGTCATTATAATCTTCCAGAAAATGAGGTTTCACATCGGAGGAACACAAAAATGAACAAATGGATCAATCCCGAACTAATCAAATTCGACCTCTCAGTATACGCAAGAGCTAGGATTAATGAAGAGGTTGTTACGGAATATACCGAACGAATAAAGCAGAATGATAATTTTCCTCCTATTCTTTTATACTGGAATGGCAGGAAGGAAGAATATTTCCTTGCCGATGGCTATCATCGTTTTTTAGCCTATCAGGCGATTGAGCCAAAAGCATATATTTTTTCCAGACTTCTTATGGGCCGTTCTCCAATCGCATGACCATTAGCGGACCGCCAATTCAAGGACTCAGCGGTCAGGATCGCGCCATGCTGTATTATATCGCCGCATGGACCGGGTTGAGACGCAAGGAACTCGGAAGTCTTACGTTGAATCATATTTTTCTTGACGCACCGGTTCCTTATTTGACCGTTCCTGCCGCCTATTCCAAGCGAAAGAGAGACGACGTTCTCTATCTTCACGAAGGTCTGGTTGCTCTCTTGAAGAAGTGGCTTGACCGTAAGAAACCTGAAAAAACAGATCTGCTGTTTTCAATGGTCGAGGAAACCGGCGGCGTGGAACGCAAAACGTCGAAAATGATTCTGTTCGATCTGAACTCCGCACGAAACTTTTGGATTTCGGAAGCGTCTTCGCCGGATGAAATACAAAAACGCGAAGAGAGTGACTTTCTCAAATACAAGGATTCCCAAGGTCGATTCGCCGATTTTCATTGTCTGCGTCACACGTTTATTACGAATCTTTCGCTTTCCGGAGTTTCGCCCAAAATCGCGCAGACGTTGGCCCGGCATATCAAAAGAAATAGAAGGGACCTCTTTTGCAAGAAAAATGATTTTGTTGACATACCTTAAAGATCCAATCGCCACTTTGGTTGAATAGGTCTTAACAATCCTTTTTCAAGGATATATCAGTTTATTTTTTTAATTTGAGGAGAAAAATGTCCGATCTTAATAATGAAGATTCCTCCAATCCTTTCAAAAAAAGGTTCCCGACTTCAGGAGAAAAATGTCCGATCTTAATAATGAAGATTCCTTCGGTCTTTTAAAAAAAAGGTTCCCGACTTCAACAGAATCGCCATTAATTCCTCCTCAACAGAGATATCAACCAACTCCAATGCCGCAACAAAAGAGAGGAAGTACCACGGTAACGATAATGGTATTGATTCTGCTGATAATCAGTTATGGATATATGTTATTTGAAGAAATCATTTTCTCTATTCAGCCTAAACTACTGCAAAGCGGTTACTTTTCTGGAATATTGATGGATTTCATCGATCAATATTGGTGTTATATACGACTTGGATTGAATGTATTTTATTTTGTTTTTTGTGTTGTTACTTTTATTATTTTTTTTACAGAAAACAAAGTTCCATTTTCATCAGACCTTTCGCAACAGAGATATCAACCAACTCCAATGCCGCAACAAAAGAGAGGAAGCGCCACGGTAACGATAATGGTATTGATTTTGTTGATGATCAATTATGGATTTTATGGAATTGGTGGAATCATTTTCACTATTCTTCCTAAACTACAGGAAAGCGGTTACTTTTCTGAAATATTGATGGTTTCCATCTATCAATATTGGTGTTATATACGACTTGGATTGAATGTATTTAATTTTGTTTTTTGTATTGTTACTTTTATTGTTTTTTTTACAGGAAACAAAGTTCCATTATCATCAGACCTTTCGCAACAAAGATATCAACCAACTCCAATGCCGCAACCAATGAAAAAACAAATCCCGGCAATGGTAATGATATTGGTTATGTTGATGGTTCAGTTCCTTTACATGATTTGGTGGTCTTTATTGATAAAATATGATTCCCTTTCCAGAATATTTGGTGATATCACTCAATACTTGATGATTGGAGTTCATATTCTTCTGGTTATTATGTGTATCGTAACTTTCATTATAGGGGATAATGATTGACGGGTTCTGACTTTCGCTGACTGTTGTTTACACTATATAATATAGTATTCCGTAATCTTTAAAAACTGAAGGTACCAAGATTCAAGAAAATATCCTCCCATTCATAGCCTGGAGGTTAAAATAGCCTCCATTTTTGTTTGGTTAAGAATATTAATTATTTAAAGTGGACTGTCTAATAATAACGGAGTGAATTTTCATGAATAAAACGATTAAAATATATTCTGTTTACTTTGCTTTCATACCTATTCTATTTCGTAATCATTCACGAACGATTTTGGAACCAATCGAGTAGACGGGGCCACCATTGATTTAGGTTTCGACCTAGATCTGTACCAGGTTTCCCCTTTTGTGCCTCAATAGTCGTATACCATTCAATAATGTATCCCGTCCCTCATCTCACCGGACATGTAGATTTCCCCCATCCGGCGAACATTGATGTACTCACTTAGGGCGTGCGCGAGGTGTCTTCTTAAGCTGATAAACTCCCAATTTATTATAAATCAGAGAATACCAACTTACTCCTTTAGGTGGTCTAAAGGGGCGTTGACTCTTACGTCCCAAGAACTGATATAGCCGCAACAGTACGTAGGCGTTGACTGTACGAAATGTATCGCTGGGATATCCATGGCTAAAGTAATTGCCCCATCCTCGAAGGAGGTTGTTCAATTGCCGTACCAGGTCACCAGGCGCTGTGAATCCATGGGATGAATCCGTCAAATCGTGTATCTTTGTGCAAATCTTCTTCAACGCCTTCTTCGATGGCATTCGATTCCAGTATCTACAACTCCGACCATATCGATCTTTATCGTAACGGAACGAATAACCAAGAAAATCAAGGGTTGTTCCTGTCTTGCATACGTCAATAACTTTCGTCTTATCGCGATTTATTGTCAGTCCCCTCCATACTTCCAATTTGTTTTCCACCCAACTCGTTAACAAATCCTGGAGACTGATATTACGGAAGGCGATAAAATTCAACTTCCCAGAGACGGGCTATATTACCGGGCGTTTCCGTGATATAAAGCCGGAATTGTTTGGCCTTAATCGGAGGAAATTTCATGGAGATCGCCTTCGATTGGTTGGACTCCACTTTAGTTTCGGGGATATCAATAAAAATTCCATTCTTTTCGTACTGTAAAACGAAATTTCGGATGGGATCAAGCCCACCTTGAACTCCGGAGAAAATACGAAACGCATTGATCTCGACCGGATGGTCAAAAGTAAAGAGGACCCATGGAGGAATGAAATCGTTGTCCACTTGTCGTTGACTGACCCAGCGTTCCACATTACTGTTTATATTACATAAACCATCGTTAATATACCGGGCTTCGTATTTTTCCAGAACACTGGAGACCTCAACATTAGCGGATCGGGCAAGATTTTTTCCCGGATTTTTCGTCCATTCCGGCTGATTAAAGAGTACCATATAGGGAGGAAGTGGCGCGATCCCCTTCTTCATGAGATCTTGTAATTCAGGGAAGTATGAAGCATACACCTCTCTAGGAAGGCAGTCGTGTTTTTTACACAAATAGGCGGCCATTCCGACGACTTCGCCCATCATTCCCTGGGTCCGCATAACCCGTGTAGTTCCGAGGGCAACATGGGTAACACTAATATGACGCCCCGCCATAAACATATTATTGATATTTCTGGAATAGAAACATCGATAGGGAATTGGATAGGGATTGATCCGGGTAGTCGGTGCAATAGACCTGAATTCCTGGCCTGGAAAATGTTTGAGATTATTCGGTTCGGGATAATGAAGGTCAATACCCCAAGTTGTAGTAGCCGAAGCGTCTTCCAGAATAATGGGTTCGAGTAAATGCTGTTGCTGAAGAATGACATCCCCCAGTAGACGGCGCGATTCCCGTTTCCCGGCTATTGCGGAAACCCAACCAAATTTCAGATTTTTAACCTTCTCCTTCCAGGGACCGTCCATTTTATTCTTCATATAGGACCAATGACCGTAGGCAGCACGAAGACCATTATCGCGAATCCATTCAATATCGTTAATCTGGTCCCGATTCATACCGGTTTCCCAATCCCAATCACCATGTATCATAGGCTTTATCGTTTCAGGCGAAAACTGAATCGCCCAAGGCAGGTCCGGAAAAGTTGTTTCTTTACCGGTATTAATGGTATTCCATTGAATGGAAGCCCCCATGGTCATTTTATCGCCCTTTTCAGGAGCCATGGTTTCTCCGGTTTCCGCACGTGATTCCCGGCCCATACGCCAGTCGGCCCCTGCCAAAATACCTAAATTACCGTCTCCAGTACAATCGGCAAAAAGTTTCCCCTCGAAAAGAAGAGGTAATCCAGTGGCGATATTCACTCCTGTTACACTAACAAGTTGATAAAAAGGCCCGGTCCGTTTACAGGCAGACTGATTAACATGGGTATTCAAAAACAGATGAAGTGTTTTCTCCGCCAGAACCAGTTCCAGACGCTGACCGTCTTTATAATGGGCGGCTTCCCGACCGTTACCACCAGATTCCGGCCCCATGAGCCAAGTTAGATTGCCGAGATTCGGATAGGGCTCCTGATTGATTTTACCACCGAGATGAACACGAATTTCTGTACTGGAATTACCGCCCAAAACCGGACGATCCTGAATCAGGGCCACTTCCAGTCCGAGTCGAGCAGCGGTGATCGCGGTACAAACACCGGCAATTCCCCCTCCGACGACAACGAAATCAAACGGTTTTTCCGAGGCCTTGGGAATAACGTCCGGAATGTTCTGTGCCTGCCGGCGAAGTTCGGCTAGTCGAACATTGTTTGGCGGGGTAAAATCAGTGTCGGCACTAAAACAGATGGCGTCAACACGTCCGTCAAATCCGGTTAAATCATGCAATGAAACGGTCACTTCCTGATTATCCTTCTCGATAATCACTTTTTCCCCTTCCTGCCACGACCAAGGATTGCCCATTGTACCAAAAATAGTCGGATTCAATTTTCCATTAATGCCAACCTGGAATTTACCGGGAGCGTACTCCGTGGTCCATGGAGCGACCCAGTTTCGGGTTCGTACCCAAATTCGATAACTTCCCTTTTTCGGAAAAATAACCTTCGTTCGCGCATCAGCAACCGGTTCTCCGAAGCCATGGGCCAGAAGTACCGGTGAACCAAGTTGATCCATGAACTGGGTATCAAGGAACCAACCGCCTAAATCGTTAAAACCTTCCACTTCAAGAAAGACAGTATTCTTCCAGTCCTTCAAATACTGCGCTTGCCCCGGTCCCGCCATTGACAGAACCAGAAGACTCGCGAACAGATACAATAATGTTGCCTTCAAATTTGTCTTTAAATTTGTCTTCATAGTATTTTCTCCTCAAAAGAGACTCCCTTTTGTGTTATTTCGAATGTCTGCTATTATCATTCATTCGGATTTTATCAAAATAATGTCATTAAAACAAGTGTCCGAAGTAAAATAATTTCTCGAAATAACGATAGCAAAATAATCCGGAAGATCAAATAATATGCCGACAAATAATATGCAGACGAAATTCCTTTTTTTGAAGGAAATTCCTTTACAAGAGGAATCCAATGAATTTCATTAAACAAATTTTAGTCGGACATTCCCTTTAATTATACTCAAGGTCGCTATAAAGTCTGTTTTTCAAAACAGGCGAGACGCCTGTTTTATAGAGAGGTGAACGGAAAAACAAAGTCCCCAAAAGGGTTTGTCAAAAATAAAATATTGGTCAACCCCAATTTTAAGACTTGACCAATCCGTATTATAATCCGTTTTCAGTGTTACTCCCCTTTTAGGAATCAGGATGTTTTTTTCTTCCGTCCGAAAAACTTCATAATAACGGAATAGAAAACGGGAGTCAAGAAAATACCGAACAGTGTAACTCCGATCATCCCACTAAAGACGGCAACTCCGAGCGTATATCGCATTTCCCGCCCGGCACCGGAGGAGAGCAATAACGGAACAACCCCAAGAATAAAGGCCATAGAAGTCATAATAATCGGACGCAAACGTAATCGGCAGGCTTCCAGTGTAGCATCAATGCGCTTCGCCCCTTCCTCCTGTTTGGCTTTTGCGAACTCCACAATCAGAATTGCGTTTTTACAGGCAAGTCCGACCAGAACGAGAAAACCGATCTGTGTAAAGATATTCATATCAAGTCCACATAAAACGACCCCGATCAGAGAACAGAGAATACACATCGGTACAACAAGAATCACGGAAAACGGGAGTGTCCACGATTCATATTGCGCGGCAAGTACAAGAAAGACGAATACAACAGCCATTGCGAAGATTATCATAGCTGTATTTCCTGCAATTTTTTCCAGAAGTGCAAGTTCACACCATTCGTAACTACAGGAATTCGGCAGATTCTGACGGCATAACTCCTCCATAATATCAAGACTTTCACTGGAACTGACTCCTTCTGCAGGAGCTCCAATAATCGCCGCCGATGGATACATATTGAAACGATTAACCGACATAGGACCGTTATAATCAATAATCGTCAATAAAGAACCGAGCGGAACCATATCGCCATTATTATTGCGGACATGAATCTTGTTCAAGTCACTCTGACGACTGCGGAATTTACTATCGGCCTGAACCTTAACCTGAAAATTACGTCCGACATAGGTCAAATCGTTTACATAATCGGACCCGAGATAAATCTGTAGCGCGGAAAAGACTTCTTTAATGGGAACACCAATCGCAATGACCTTTTCACGATCAATATGAATGTATTTCTGTGGTGAATTTGCACGATATTGCGTCATAACATTTTTCAACAACGGATGATCGTTTGCCTGATCTATAACATCGTCGGCGACTTTTTGAAGTGTAATGGCCCCTAAATTACCGGTATCCTGTAGTTGAAGTTTAAAGCCACTGGACGATCCCATACCGTCAACAGGCGCAGGCCGCACCACTCGAACCGTTCCCATTGTGATGTTTTCCTGAATACGTTTCGTCAATTCCTCCTGAATCATGACGTCTGTAATTTTACTCTTTTTTCGTTCTTCAAACGAATCAAGAATAATATGGAGCGAGGCCATATTCGGAGAACTGCTCGATGTAATGAATGACATACCAACAGTGGATAACATCGTTCGAACTCCCGGAATTGGTTTAATCCCTTTTTCGTCGTTTCCGAAACAGAGATCTTGAATTTGACTGACAACGACTCGAGTCCGGTCGAGCGAAGCGGAGTCGGGAAGCTGAACAAACGCCATCAGAAATCCACGGTCCTGGGTCGGTATAAAACCGGCAGGAACATTTTTCACAACGTCAAGAGTTAAGAGAACAAGTCCGATATAGAGGATTAATATTATAAAACTCAACCGGAGTAGCCATCGCACGATTCCGACATAAATAGAGGTAGAAATACCGAATATCTTGTTGAACAAAAAGAAAAACCATCCCAGGAAAATATCAATGAACCACGTTAAGGGGTCACGACGAGTCCCTTTTTGTTTGAGTAGAATACCCGCGAGCGCAGGCGATAGTGTTAGGGAGTTGAACGCTGAAATAACAGTGGAAACGGCGATTGTCAGTGCAAACTGTTTGAAGAATTGTCCAGACACTCCGGAGATAAACGCACATGGAACGAAAACGCAGCATAAAACAAGAGCAATCGCGACTAAAGCACCGGAAACTTCGTCCATGGTGACACGAGCCGCCTCTTTAGGCGACAACCCCTCCGCCAGGTGCCGCTCAACGTTTTCGACGACCACAATGGCATCATCAACGACAATTCCAATCGCAAGTACCAGTCCGAACAGAGAAAGATTATTTAAACTGAAACCTAAAATGGCCATAGCCACACATGTTCCAATCAGAGAGACCGGAACGGCAATCAGTGGAATAATTGCCGCACGCCACGACTGAAGGAAAATCAGAACAACAATGGCGACGAGAATAATGGCGTCTCGTAATGTTTTCTGAACTTCGTGAATCGACTCCTTAATAAACGGAGTTGTATCATGAACAATAGTATAACCAATACCTTCCGGAAAATCTTTTTCGAGTTTCGTCATTTGATCTTTAACGGCCTTGGCCGTTTCAAGGGCGTTCGAACCTGGTAACTGCGATATGCCGATTGTACATCCGGGTAAACCACGATATATTTTACCTTTTGCGGTATGATCACCAGCCTGATAATCTTTATCGATTATGGAAATATCGCCGTCAATGAAGTTAACGACATCAATTGATTTTGCTCCAATTTCGATACGAGCAACGTCACGAAGTCGGGTAATTCGTCCCCTAACATCCGATTTGACAACAATACCACCAAAAGCGTCTTCGTCGGGAAGCCGGCCCTGTGTTCGCAGGATATACTGAAACATGACCGGATTCTCCATTGGCTGCTGTCCGAGCTGTCCGGCGGCTACTTGAACGTTTTGCTCCTTTATGGCCTTCGTAATATCTGCTGCAGTCAATTTACGTGCCATCATTTGATCCGGATCAAGCCAGATTCGCATACTGTACTCTTTTTCACCATAGATGGAGACGTCTCCCACTCCCGGAACTCGGGCAAGAACATCGCGAATATGGAGTCGAACATAATTACTCAAATAAATTTGATCGTACAGTTCCGAATAGAAGTTTACAAACATAATCAACGTTGGACTGCGTTTTCGAGTGGTAACGCCAAGAGATTTTGTGACTTCCGGCAGTTTCGGCGTCGCTATACCGACCCGATTCTGAACGAGAACCTGGGCCATATTCAAATCGGTTCCAACTCTAAAGGTAATAATAATGCGGCATTGTCCATCGTTCGTACAGACGGATTCCATATACAACATATCTTCGACACCGTTGATCTGTTCTTCCAGCGGAATAGCAACGGTTTCAGAAACCGTTTGCGCATCCGCACCAGGATAACTGGCCATAACAAAAATCGTCGGAGGTGCCACCTCCGGATATTGCGCTTGTGGAAGCTGAAAATACGAGAAGATACCAATCAGTACGATAATAATGGATGTAACCGAAGCGAAGATCGGTCGGTCGATAAAGAATCTTGCAAACATAATTCACCTAAATTCCTTCTCGAAGTTCTTCAAGAGTCAGGACTTTTGGCGCGACCTTTATCCCCGGACGGATTCGGAGCAGACCACTAACGACAAGGATATCGTCCTTCTTCAGTCCCTTGCGGACAACCCGCATATTATCCTGCTGAAGTGGACCAAGTTCCAAATGTCGAATCGTTACGGTACCATCGGAATTGACAACGTATACGTAACGTTTCCCCTGGTCCGTTCCAATCGCTTCTTCCGGAATCAACATGGCTTCGTAATTTTCCTGAATGGGGATTCGAACCCGAACCACCATACCGGGCAATAGTTTACGCGAACCGTTGGCCCTTTTCGGATTACTGCAAGTCGCACGGAGTAAAATCGTTCCGGAATTCTGGTCCATAAAAGGATCAGAATACTGAATTTCTCCCGTATTAAAAGGATGATTGCTTTCGTCTGTATAGAACTCTTCGTTCGATAAACGAAATTCTATATTTTGCGTAACAGAGCCATTTCCCTTGTTGCCATCGGCCTTGTATTTCGCCTGGGCAAGCGCGTCAAGTTTTAGATAGGTGGTTTCATCAACATAAAAAATGACATAAACAGGATCGAGTGAAACCATTCTGGCTAGAAGTGTTGAATTGGAACTCGAATGAGCCTGAACCAGATTGCCCTCCGTTACAAGTTTTCGTGAAATATAACCATCAATGGGAGAATGAATGGAAGTGTATTTCAAATTGATTTGTGATTCCGTAACAAGGGCTTCCGCTTTTTTAAGTTTGCCCTGATATTCATCGTATTCGGCCTTCGCGTTTTCATACTCGAATTCGGAAACGATTTTTTCGGAAAAGAGTTTTTGCTGTCGATCAAGTTCTTTTTTCAACTGCGGAATACGTGCCCGAAGTGCGTCCGCATCGCCTTGGGCACTAGCCAGAATGGCGAGATATACTTCCGGTTCTATTTCAAAAAGAATGGAGTCTCGGGCGACTTCCGTTCCTTCTTCAAATTTACATTCTTTAAGAACACCGAGTACCTGGGAACGAATATCCACTTCATTAACGGCAGTTGTCTGTCCCGTGAACTCCTCGTAGTCGGTAACGACACGTTGGACCGGTACCATCACACCAACCGTAACGGCTTCCGTCCGGGGCAAATTGGCTTTTTCCTGTTTGTAAAGTTTACTGATAAAGTCGCAACCAGACAAAATGGCGGCAACCATGAAGATTCCTGTCAGAAAAAATATTTTGGCTATTTTCATATTGAGTTTCCTGAAGAAACTGTCTATAGGAGGGTTAGTGCAACTTTCCCGATAACAGGAAAAAGCACGGATAAAGGAAGGACCTAAAGGGTACAATAATACCTGTATTCATAATCATTGAATTTTATCGAAACGTCAACCATCAAACGTAAAAAAGGAACAAAACGGAAGTAATACTCAATTAAAAATTTCAACTGTTATCCGTTTTATCTACTTCAATAATTGATGATTTCTTGACTTGACTATTACCTTTGTCCGTCGTATTATTTAACGAACTATTATATTCGATATGCTCCGTCATACGTACCGGTTTCCAGACAGGCGTCGGTGCCCCACCAAAAATACGCATTAACAGGAGGGTCAAAAGTGCCAGTATAATACCAAAAACGGAGGTCTGCAAATAGATAATGGAGTCGGAAGGCTGATAGGAACACAAGGCCGTAACAGCGATAATGAACAAAAGAACAATACCACGATGACGAACCAGTGGGAGGTAAATAAAACTCAATCCAATCAGAAGGGCCAAACCACTACCGATCAGAATCAGAAGTGATCTGTCCATAATTCGTAACATACTGTTTTGCGGAGCACGAAAACTACTGAATAAATAGGTATTTGTTCCATCCGGAATACTTTCACGTTGATCCACACCGACCCAGGAAGCCAATTCCTCCTGATTCATGGATGCCTCCCGTTTCCAATAGAAGCCGGACCAGAACAGTTTATTGAAATACTCCGGAGTCCACCCCGCCATATTACCAACCAAATGCTTGTTCGTCGGCAGTATGACCTGCCAATAGGTTCGACGAATCCAAATGGAAGATCCGGTAAAATAGGGGAATTCCATATCATATAAATTATCGTTCGGCTCCAAATCAATTAACCAGGAAATATCCAAGGTAAAAGGCTTCATACGATATTCCTCCGGAATCGGAATATTTAATTCTCCTTTAGTATTGAGCGTTGCGGTCCGAAATCGATCAGACGCCTCGTCCAGATTCTGTACAAGATAACTGGATACACTATTGAATAATAAAGAAATTCGCTCCTTGCGCACTTTTGGAGGTAACTTAAGGGTAATGACTTTTTGATCACTTAAAATCCGATAGGAGGAACGATCCATTCGAGTCGAATTGACCAGCCAGGTTTGAATCCATGCCTTTTCCACTAATGTCGAACCGAAAACATCACGTGCGTTAATGATTCCTTTCAAGGTAATTTGATTGGATATCTTGTCGGTATTGTAATAATAGGTCAGTTTTTCACCCTTGAGAATGGAACGCGCCTCGTCGAATGTCCATTGTTTGTCCTCCTCGGCCCCCAGTTCAATATTAATACCGGAAGGCGCTATTACCGAAACCTGATTCGATAATAATTTTCCATCCAGAGGCTGTACGAGATCTACAATAATTTTATTCGTCATTTGCGGAAGCAACTCAAAATATCGACAGGAATAGAGCAATGTAACAACACAGTCTCCAATTCGTGGCTGATCGTTGAGCAATATCTTTTTTCGAACCGTTTTGGCCGAAGGATCGTCGTTAATGTCCGTTACGATATTTTGAGGTGCCACTGGTTTTCCGTCTACCAATACTTTTATGGCAGACGGCTCCTGTAATTCGACCGGAATCGATAATTGAATTGCTTCTAACGGCTCGAATAAAATGGAATAGGTTAATGTCTGCTGAATTTTATCGGTATCTTTTTCAACAAGAAAAACATCCGCGCGTGACTTGACCTCAATACTCCGCTCGTGATATTTGACAGCAGATGCAAACATGGGAAATTCAAATTCCTTGTTTTTGAAATCATCCTTTCTATTATCGCGATTTTCCATAATAAAGGAGAGAGGCTGCTGCTGACGAGAGGGCAGTTCCATGACAATGGATAGCGAACGTAAACTGGTTAAACGAATACCTTTTGTCTTCGTCATATCGGGTAAAAGCTCAATATTATCATCCGGAACGATAACGACAGCGCCAGGCTCAATCCAATCGGCCAACGGAACCGGCATGGGGAATTCCAACGTTTTTTGGGCCCCTTGAAGTTTGCGAACAGCAAACAGTTCAAGTTCCAATTGACCCTCGCTAGGTACCGTTAATGGAAGGATCAGTTCACGTCGTATTTTTTCTTCATGTATTTTCTCAAAATCGACAATATAATTAGACTTAACCTCGCTAATAAACCAATCGTCAATTTTTAAAGCAAGTTCGCGTACTTTAGAACCATAAATCGTAAACCGAAACAGAGCATGAAGACGTACTTCATCCTGCTGAACCTGTATTTGATATTCCGGCTTGACTTTAATACGAGTCTGCTGGACAATAACCTGTATGTTCATGGCAAATGGTTGTGCGTAAAACTGATATTGTTCAACATCGTTATCCTGGTCACCATGTTCGATTCCGATCATTCGAACCCCAAAAAGGGGTGATACTTTAAAACCAAGTCCCTTCGGGAAAATAAATTTGATTCGTCCATACTGCTTTTGCGCCTCTAATAATTCGAAACCACTCAATTCCCAATTGGGAAACGACTGATTTTTTCCCTCTTCAATATTCAAATGGGGGGAACGCGCTACAGCCTTGAATCGAAATGAAATCGGTTCCGTTACCTTTTGGGCCAAATGAATTTCAATGATCGAAACAGTGTCGTTCGATTCTTTTTCATTTCCTTTATCGGGCGTTTTTATATTGAGTACAGGTACCGTTGATTCCGTTTTAGCAGTTTCTTTATTAACAACGTTATTATTAATAGTATTACTATTAACAGCCTCCTTGACCTCCGTCTCGTTTTTTTCGGTAATACTTCGAATATCCAAAACATTATTTGAAAAACCGGTCGCAACAAGAGATTCCCGTATTAGTTGCGTATTTTTGGGGAGCCGAATACGAAATGTATCCATTTCGCCACCACTAATTTTAACCGGAAGAACAACGTCAAATTGAGCATCCTGTAAACTGGGAGTCACACCAATTTCCGCATCCTCAACCTGCATGACTACTTTATTTTCCGATACTTTATTCTCTTTTTTACTCCAGATTATTTCTGTGGGATCGCCTGTTCGATTGAGACCGTTTAAGGTTATTTCCGAAGTTTTTTCATTAAGCATGACAGGAGGCATTGCCATAACACCCTGGGATGTTGTAAATTGAATATCCGGTAAAGGAACTTCCAAACGTATTTTGGCGGATACGGCCGAAGGAAATGTTGCTTTTAATTTATATTCGTTCAACCCCGTATTTTCAATGGGAAAACAGAGCGTTAATGTCAATAAATGACGCTGAAGACCTCGACCAGGAATATTGACCACGTCCTGATTATGATTACCAATGCCTTGGTGATCTGATATTACCGGCTGATTATTTTTTATTGAAACTGTTTGCTTTTCCGGA
This sequence comes from uncultured Planctomycetaceae bacterium, assembly GCA_964442735.1. GTDB lineage: Bacteria > Planctomycetota > Planctomycetia > Pirellulales > Thermoguttaceae > JAUNBG01. Next base: position 18,121 of record CAYUAP010000043.1, read on the forward strand.
ACAGCCGGCATTGCACCATCCGCTGGTTTGGCCGATTCCGAAGGTTTCACACCTTCTGCTGGTTTGGCAGATTCCGAAGGTTTCACACCTTCCGCTGGTTTGGCAGATTCCGAAGGTTTCACACCTTCCGCTGGTTTGGCAGATTCCGAAGGTTTCACACCTTCCGCTGGTTTGGCAGATT
>CAYUAP010000043.1:18401-35901 GCA_964442735.1 uncultured Planctomycetaceae bacterium
CAGATTCCGAAGGTTTCACACCTTCCGCTGGTTTGGCAGGTTCCGAAGGTTTCACACCTTCTGCTGGTTTTGTCGATTCTTCAGGTTTTACTATATTCTCCGAGGATACCTCCGACATTATTTGATTGGCAGCTTGTTTATTGTTTTTTTCTTTTTTAAGAGTAGCAGGTGGTACTTTATCGTTGAAACGAGTTGTCGGTTTGTTTTGAATGACAGCGACATATCCTTTCATCGATTCGTCATATTCAATATAATAGGAACCATTTCCTGTATATTTAATAGAATCATAGATATCAGATGTATTGTTGTCTGATATATAGACACCTTCACGAAGTCCCAAAGGAACCCGTATAATAGCGTCATTATTAGTAAAAAGACGATACTGTACATTGAGTTTTGCCATGGAATCTTCAATTCGTCCATTAACATTAATACTCTGAATCGTATAGGGCCGTTCCTTTTCTTTATCCTGGGTCGTGTCAATACCGCGCATAATATCGTCAATGGTCCAATTTGGAAGGGGAATACTCCATTCTCCTTCATTGTCGAGGACCCAAAAGGTTATATCGCGCCGAATTGCTGGTTCCAAATTATATTGTTTATTTTTATTGAAAAGACCAGGAGAAGGACCAAATGTATCTTTAAACCGACCGTATTCTTTATTGGAATTTAACGGTGAATTTCCTCTTTTCGTCGTATTTACGTTTTTTGAAATATTGGGACTCGTCTCAATATTTTCCCCTTTTTTCTGATTGGGAACGGGTTTAGTCGAGTTTGATGAAGAAATAGCAGGTCCGGGAGAAGACTTTTCCGCTGTTTTTTCCTTGGTCACAGGTAAAGAAATATTGTCTTCTATCTTTTTGGGATTCACTGGCGCCGCTCCATGAAGAACGAGACCACTTCCGACAAAAAGACAAAGCAAAAGCAGTCCCTCCCAAAACAGGATTTTGTGCATTCGCTTCTTGAACATTTTACTTTCTCCGTGAATTTTATTTAATCATTATATATAACACACCCAATCTATTTTACCATGATATTTGTATCATGCCAAGCAATATTTTTAATAAAAGAGAAAAAATACAGTTCTAAAAAGAAAAGAATCGTTAAAATTGTCCTATTGTGTATAAATTAGAATAATAGACCATTTTCACTCCCGTTCCGGGTAAAATATAAATTCTGTTTTTTATAGGACAAGAAGTAAAAATCTCGTTCACCTCTTTTTTAAAGGGTATCTCCGACTCTCTAAAAGGGGTAAACAGTATTATAATACTGTTTATTATAATATAGCATTTATTGTAACATTTTATCTATTTCCTTCCCACAAACAGGAAGGAATATTTTATTTAGCAGGTATTGTTTATTAACAGGCATTTATGATTACTGTGGCTACATCTAAAAACCTTTACAGATTAAATAAAGAATGATTATAGCTACTATATTCAATGTCGTTATAATAATCTTTCTTTCAAAACAGGCGAGACGCCTGTTTTGCAGGAAGCGAACGAGACGTTCGCGCTCCCAGGAAACGCAGAATTATAACGTCGTACAATATATTATCTATTTTCGATTTTTTCTTTGGTGGACCAAAGACCGGCAGAAGGAGTACTAATATAGTAGACTTCTTCACCATCAGGCATGGTATTGAAACCATTTTTCATTTTAGAGGGATCGTATCGTTTGAGAGTTTCGGTCAAATCAGCATAACCGAAATTAACACCGTTCATTTCTTCCCTGGAGAGATGACCGGGAGCATAGGTAATACGAAAACGTCCTTCGGAGGAACCGTGAATTAAATGGGCGGTACCATGGGTCAGGTCCTGAAGAATCGGTTCAGTTTTCCATAGTTTAATAACATTTTCAGTTCCGGAATAGCCATATTTTCGGATTAGTTCGTCGACATCGGCCTGTTCCCCGAAACGTTTGAGGCCGGGCGCGATAATCAGGAGTTCTCCACCGTCGGCCATAGCCATACGTGTTCGATAGATCGCTTTATTGGCGACCCAGGTACTGTAGAATTCATCACCCTGCATAACCGCCACGACCTTTTTGAGCGGAGGAACGAGGGTAATATTCTGTTTTTGAGAGAGTTTGGCAGCTTCCATATAGGTATCTTGATCGTCTCCGACAAAAACACCGGTATGTTCCAGGACTCCTTGATCGTTATACGCCATAACCACTTCGAAGAAGAGGTCGGGCAATTGACTCAAATAGTCCGACTGGGCTTTATTATAGCATTGACGTAAAGGCGTTAGCAGATTACCGAGATTATTTTCGATTCCACAGCAGGCGGCCATCATATGGGAGGCACAGATCATGTCCTTTCCGCCCAAACCGATAAAATAATTCTTGTTATGGTTGGCAAAACCAAGAACTTCATGGGGAACAATATGACCGACATTAATAATAATATCCCAATTACCTTCCAGGAGCATGGTATTAAGAACGACGGGAATAGGCCAATCGGCCTTTCCCTTCGAAACGTTCGTAACAAAAGAAGCAGGAACTTCTCCAATTTTTTTGGCACCATACCGCCAGTCGTGTGCATGAATTTTTTCTTCTGGAACCGAACCGAACATCCAGCGATTTTGCTCCGGAGTGTGCGGTAGATGCTGTCCGAGGGTCGGAATCAGATGGACGTCGGACGTTTGTGAAAATATTTTATATAGTTCCTCCGTAATCCATCCGGCCCCACTGTGTGCACGAGTAATGTCGGGAGGAAGCAATAAAACCCGTTTCGGATTACGGCACAAACGTGCCTTGGCTTCGTCCGCCGCCCGACGGGCCAGCTTCAATACAATTTCCCGTGTTAAATGACCTTCTTCTTTAAACCAAGGCATTTCTACTCCTTCTTAATCTGTTAAACTTTTTTAATATTTAAGGGATAACCAGTATTTCTTCTGTTTATTGTGACTGGTGGAGCCAAGGAGTCAACCCCTTGAAAAAAATTTTTTATTCTCTTTTTTGAGGCTGGAAACTTGATCACCTGATAATACTGCTTTATAATAGATGGAATGGACTGTCTGTTTTATCTTAATTTCTGATAGATGGTAAATTTGGGTAAACAGGACAAGTCTAAAGACGTCGTAATTGATATTCGACGACGTACGATGAGGTACCGATAATTGATATTGTCGGTGTATCAAATACCTAATAGGGAGAAAAAAATGAATAATAGCAAATGGACCAGACGTGATTTTTTGGGGACAACGGCAGTTTTAGGGGCGGCACTTCCCATGATGGGACTGAATGGAATGGCCGCATCTGCGGAATCAGTGGAATCGAAATCCTATAAAACCAAGCTCTATAAAGCCTGTGGCGTTCAGATGGGGTCGGCAAAAGCGACTATCGAAAAAGCGGCCAAAGAGGGATATCAGGGTCTGGAGATGTGGGACTGGAATGTCGATATTGTAAAAGCCCGTGAAATTCGTGCTATTGCCGAAGCCAACGGCGTTCGTATTCATTCGGTAGTTCGCGCATGGACCAATTTCAATCAGCCTGCTGGTGTAAAAGCTGATATCGAATCGGTGAAAAAAGCACTTCAAACCGCCCATGCCTATGGTGCCGACACAATTTTGCTCGTTCCCTGCCGTATTTCTGAACGGGGTGTTCTGCCCGCCGACAAGTTTAAAATCGATTTCGATCCCAATACCTGTATGGTAAAATCCATTGTCGATGGCGATAATTCCTCCTATAAAAAATATATTGAACTTCATAATGAGGCGACGAAAATCAGTCGTCAATGTGTCGAGGAAACCATTGCGACTGCCGCCTATGAAGGTGTGACCATTGCCCTCGAAAATGTATGGAACAACCTTTGGGTCTGCCCGAAACTGGCGGCTGCCTTCGTTAAAATGTTCGATAATCATTGGGTTAAAGCCTATCTGGACCTGGGAAACAATTGTAAATACGCACCAACGGAAGATTGGCTCCGTGCTTTAGGAAAAGAAAATATCGCCAAACTTCATATTAAAGATTTCCGCATCAATCCGGAAAAGCCAAATGGCGGCGATTTCGTTCCGATCGGATACGGTAGTATCAATTGGGTGTCCGTTCGTAACGTGATTGAGGAAATTGGTTATAACGGCTGGATTACAACGGAAGACGTTAATCATTATTCCCTGGGGGAACATGTTCAGATTTTGGATAAATTTTTCGCCGGGAACCTGACCCAGGCAGAAGCAACAAAAATTAAACCGTTTAAACAGTAATCCGGAATTCGGGTGTTTCACCTGTAATTGTAGGGGACGGATAACTTCCGTCTTCCCGGATGATTGGACCGGGATTGTTCTTCCATTTACCTTTTCCAGATATGGAGTCTCGTCCGTATCTGGAAAAGCAGGCGGTCCTGCCTGCTTTAAATAAAAAGTGATATTTTAACAGTATTGAAAGTATAGTAGAATGAGAGTTTTATCGGGAATACAGCCAACAGGTCGTTTTCATTGGGGAAATTATTTCGGAGCAATTCAGCAGTATATTAATTTACAGGGCGATCCGAACAAGGCATTTTATTTTATAGCGAATCTTCATGCACTGACAACGATACGGGACGCCGTACGTATGCGACAGAATATTATGGATGCAGCGCTTGATCTGTTGGCACTCGGTTTGGATCCGGAAAAGGCCACGTTATTCGTTCAGTCCGACGTTCCGGAAGTCAGTGCTTTAACCTGGTTGTTGACAACGGTAACGCCAATGGGGTTAATGGAACGTTGTCATGCCTATAAAGAGAAAAAAGCGCGAGGTTTGACTGCCGATCTCGGTCTCTTTTGTTATCCGGTTCTAATGGCAGCAGATATCCTGATTTACGATTCGGATATTGTTCCTGTCGGCGAGGATCAGTTACAGCATATAGAAGTGGCACGAGATCTTGCAGGCAGTTTCAACCATCTTTTCGGGGAAGTTTTTATTTTACCGAAGGGGAAAGTTCTCGATTCATCCGCAAAAGTACCGGGAACCGATGGTGAAAAGATGTCGAAAAGTTACGGAAATGCCATAGACTGTTTCGAGGATCTCAAGGCACAGCGTAAAAAGATCATGCGGATAGCGACCGATTCCCGAGCGATGGACGAATCGAAGGATCCCGATACGGACCATCTCTATCATCTCTATTCCAATTTTGCGACGGAGGAGGAGCGCGAGGAAATGGCGGCCCTCTACCGTCGGGGCGGATTCGGATACGGACAGATTAAAAAAGCACTAGCCGATAAAGCGGAAGCCTATTTCGCTCCTGCGCGCGAACGACGACTGCTTTACGAAGCGCACCCGGAACGTGTTCGGGAAATACTGGCCGAAGGAGCTAATCGAGCCCGTAAAAAAGCGGCCGAAGTACTCGTCCGGGCGGAAGACGCCTGTGGTATTAAATATTATATTGGTAAAGTGGAGTAATTATGGTTTCTGTTGTCGATCGTTTTTTAAGATATGTCGCAATTGATACCGGGTCCCGGGATGGGGCATCAACCATTCCGAGTACCCCTTCTCAATTCGATCTAGCGAAACTCCTTGTCGGAGAACTAAAAGATCTGGGTCTACAGGATGCTGAAGTAGATGATCATTGTTATGTTATGGCGACTCTCCCTTCCAATCTGCCTGCGAATATCGCCGAAACTGTTCCCGTTATCGGTCTGTTAGCGCATATGGATACTTCGGAATCGGCTTCCGGAAAAAATGTCAAGCCTCGGATTATTACCTATAACGGTGGTGACATTAAATTATCGGAGACGGTTGCTATTCCGGAAGATAATAATCTTCGTTCCGCAAAAGGCTGTCATATTATTGTGACAGATGGAACGACCCTGTTAGGGGCAGACGATAAAGCGGGTATTGCGGAGATTATGACGACCTTGGAACGTCTGATTCATGAAAAAAAACCGCATGGAACAATCCGTATCGGATTTACTCCCGACGAAGAAATTGGAAGAGGAACCGACTATTTCAATATAAAGAAATTTGGGGTTCACTGTGCGTATACCGTTGACGGAGGTAATCCGGGTGAAATCAATCAGGAGACTTTTACAGCAGACGAATCGGAAATTCATTTAGTCGGAAAAGATATTCATCCCGGCCAGGCAAAAGATGTTATGGTCAATGCCGGATTGATTCTGACACGACTTGTTGCCGAACTGCCAGATAATCGAATGCCGGAACATTCGGAAAAACAGGAACCCTATATCTTAATGACCGATTTTATTGGAGGGATTTCTTCGGCCAAGGCAAATTTCATACTTCGCGCGTTTGAGGATAACGACCGACAGGAAAACAGATCCGTTCTACAGAAAACGTTTGAACGTTTCATGGAGAAGTATCCAAAAGTTGTCGGAAGTATTTCCTTTACAGAACAATATCAGAATATGAAGAAATATCTGGTGTCATATCCGGAAGTAACGAAGAAGCTGGAAGAGGCGGTTCGACATACCGGAATAACGCCCTGTTGGGTTGCTATTCGTGGTGGAACTGATGGGGCTCGTTTGAGTGAAAAAGGACTCCCCACTCCCAATATATTTACCGGAGGACGCAACTTCCATAGCGTTACCGAATGGATTGCCGTGGAAGACATGGAAAAGACAGTGGAGACTTTAATTAACCTGGTTGTTTTATGGACGAAACCGGATTAATAATTTAAAGGGTCAACAGGCTATATTTAGTATACTACAGAATGTTATAATACAGTATTTCCGGGGAGCACGAACGTCTCGTTCATCTCCTCCAAAACAGGCATAATGACTGTTTTGAAAAGAAGGAATTTAAAATAGCCTGGAGTATCGTTCGTAAATTTTAGTTGAGTTGTACTTGGAGAAAACAGAACAGAAACACGGACGTGGTGTCCGTATTCCTGTCAAAAAAAGGAATAGAAGAGGCGAGAAAATGGGTCAAGCGGAATTTTTAAAACAACTGTTTGGAATGGACGGTCAGGTAGCGGTTGTAATTGGAGGGGCGGGGGCATTGGGGTTATGTTTGTCAACCGGGTTGGGCAAGGCTGGTGCTAAAATAGTTGTCGCGGATATGGCGGAAGACGCCTGTCACAAGGCAGTTGGTCAATTAGCCGAAGAAGGAATAGAAGCGATTGGTGTTTCTGTAAACGTTACAAGTAAAGATTCAATTCGTCAACTGCTTCAGAAGGCGTTGGCACTAACCGGTAAAGTCGATATGTTGGTCAATTGTGCCGGAATCAACGTTGGTAATTCGTTTGTAGATGTTGATCCGGATCAATGGGACAAGATCATGGCGGTCAATCTAAAAGGAACGATGATGTCGTGTCAGGTCTTTATTGAGTCCATGCTGACGACCGGAGGTGGATCGATTCTGAATATTGGCAGTGTCAATTCGGACAGGCCATTGTCTCGTGTATTTGCCTATGCCGCATCCAAGGCGGGTGTAGTCAATTTAACTGAAAATATTGCGCAGGAATTTGCCACACAGGGAATTCGTGCCAATGCTATTTGTCCCGGTTTCTTTCCGGCGGAACAGAATCGGAAATTACTCGACGAAAAACGGGTAGCCAATATAATGAACGGAACGCCTATGCGTCGTTACGGTGATCCGAGTGAACTGGTAGGAGCCGCACTTCTTCTCCTATCCAAAACGGCAGGCAGTTATATTACAGGTTCTGCCGTCTATGTCGACGGGGGCTTTACCTGTAGTTGGTTCTAATTTTTGTCAGGAATGATTTTCAGGAAGGATAACCTTTATGGCACATCGTAATTCAGAAGCAGCGCATCGACAGAATGTCTATTTCGTCGGAATCGATTTGGGAGGTACTAATTTTAAAGTTGGTGTTTTGGATAATACAGGTCGAATCTATTCTTTTCTTTCAGTTCCGACAATGGCAGAAAATGGTCCGGACGATGCCATGCAGCGTATGAACGAAGCTATATGTAAAGCGATTGATCGAGCACATATTTCACGGGATCTTGTTGTTCGTGTCGGTTTGGCTTCTCCGGGTACACAGGATTTAAAACAGGGTACCCTGGTTCGACCTTCGAATCTGCCCGGCTGGAGTTATTATCCGATTCGAGAACGGTTGACTGGTGTCTGTGGTTATCCGGTTACCTATTCCAACGATGCCAGTGCCGCCTGTTTTGCCGAATACTGGATTGGGGCCGGTAAAAATGAACCAGGCTTAATCCTGTTGACCTTGGGGACCGGTGTTGGTTGCGGTATTTTTATTGACGGTCGGTCTCTTGATGGCGTTCATTTTCATGGTGGTGAATGTGGCCATATCATTATTGATACATCGGAGAGTGCGCGATGGTGCAACTGCGGTCAACGGGGACATTTGGAAGCATACGCCAGTGCTATTGGTGTTACGCGCCGGACCTTGGAAATGGTGGATTCCGGACTTTCATCGACTTTAAAAGAACGCGTTCAGGTCAGTTCACGACGTTCCGACGAAATTCCATTTATTGTTTACGAAGAAGCGTTTAAAGGGGATAAAGTTGCCATTGATATCATTAAGAATACAGCCCGTTATTTATCGTATGGTATTGTATCCCTGATGCACACTCTTGACCCGTCTTGTGTTCTGATTGGCGGGGCCATGACCTTTGGTGGAGCCAATGATAAAATTGGAGAAATGTTCCTGGAACGTATCAATGAAGAAGTACGGCCCCGTGTCTTTAAACATTTGGCCGAACGTATTCATATTCGATATGCCAGTCTCGGGTCTGACGCCGGATTCATCGGTGCAGCCGGGTTAGCTCGGGTTGCCTGGCTTGACGAAGAAGAATTAAAAGCAAATACCGATATTTAATACCAAATTTAATAATGTCGGCAATAACATTTATATAAATACAGAAAGGTTAAAAGACAGTGAAGAATACATTATTACGTCTCTCTATTTTGATTTTAGCTTTCTTTATGTTCCATACCGTATCAATGGTTTGGAGTGTTGAGGACGTTATGAGTCCGGAATATCGTGCGATATGGAACGATAAAATCCAAGCGGAGATTGACGCGCGAATCGAAAAATATCGTAAAGCGGATGCAGAAATCAAATTATCGAATGTTAAACCGGGAACGGAAGTTCGTATTGAGCAGACTGGTCATCAATTCTTGTTTGGTGCCCATATTTTCAATTTCAATCAACTTGGTTCCACCGAGGTCAATAATCGATATAAAGCGGTTTATGGTACCCTCTTTAATTCGGCTACGATTGCCTTCTATTGGAAAAAATTCGAGCCGACTCCTGGCAAACCACGATTCAAGACTGCATATGAAGATACCGAAGAATACTGGAACAAGGTAAAGGAACCTAAAAAGGAGACCCATTGGCGTCGTCCATCTTCGGATCAAGTTGTAGAATTTTGTGAATCGAAGGGATTACAGATGAACGGTCATACAATCATCTGGGGAAATCGTGTTTGGCAGCATCCGGAATGGCTTCCGACCGATCCGAAACAGGTAGATGAAATGGAACGTCTTTTTACCAAGCGTATTACCGAATTGGGCGAGCATTATGGTGGTCGTTTAAATCGTTGGGATATCGTCAATGAAAGTGCGGAAGACTTTAATATTGGTAAAGCCAGTCGATACGGTTTGATGCCGAACGACTACTGTTTTAAAGCATTTCAGACGGCGGCCAAGGTCTTTCCGAAGACAGTTGAATTCAATATAAACGATTATTCAGTCAACGACCGTTATGCGGCGCAGGTTGCGGATCTTCTCAAACGGGGATGCCGAATTGATAATGTAGGCGTTCAGATGCACTTGTTCAACCCCCAGGAGACACTTAATGTCGCGGCAGGTAAAAATGTTCAGACACCTGCGGTTCAGTATCAGCGATTATCTGCGGCGGACAAGACGGGAAAACCTGTCCACTTGAGTGAAATTACCATTACGGCTCCAAACGATGACGAACACGGCCGCGCGATTCAGGCGGAAGTTGCCCGAAATCTCTATCGATACTGGTTCTCCTGGCCTTCCATGATGGGTATTACCTGGTGGAATATTGTCGATGATTGCGGAGCACCGGGAGAACCCACAACCTCCGGACTCTTTACTCGTCAGATGGAACCAAAACCATCCTTTTATGCACTTGATAAATTAATCAACCATGAATGGAAAACATCCATTGTCAAAAAGGCAGAAGCTAGTGATTTCCAGTATAAATTCCGTGGATTTAAAGGAAAATACCGTATCTCCTGGACCGATCTGTCCGGTGATGTTCAAAAAATGGAAATTATTGTTCAATAACAGATTTAAAGTGTAATCCAGATGTATTTGAAATCATGGATATTACGGAAGGTGTACGGATTGTTTATAGAAATTTATAGCTTTTACAAATAATAAACCAAAAAAGATATCGTGCAGATTTCATCATATAAATGTTATTTGACAAAACAATCCAGGAAAATCAGTATTATCCATGGTGACAAATAAAATCATTTACAGTTTGACTAACAGATTACCACTTTTAGGTTATGTACCATGCGTTCGCCCAATGAATTGAAGCCGAAATCGTTTTCATTAAATATGACTCCCTTGATCGATGTTGTTTTTTTGTTGATCATTTTTTTTATAGTCTCGGACAACATGATTAAGAAGGAGTCGTCGATGAAACTTGATCTTCCGAAGGCGCAGACGGGGGAGAAGATAGAACCGCGCGAGACGGGGAAACTTGTCCTCAATGTTGCCGGGCCGAATTCGTTCTTTTTGGGGGAATATCCTGTTTCCCTTGAAGATTTCCGTATTCGCCTGTTGGAAGAGAAGAAAAAGGCGATTCATCCCTTGGAGGTTCGAATTCGCAGTGATCGAAAAGTTCCCTATTCCGATATAGAACCGATTCTGGTCATTTGTGCACAGTCGGGAGTTTCTAATGTTTCATTTGCCGTAATCAATAAATAAAGAGGTGATAGAATGCGAATATTGTATTTTGTTTTGATACTTTTGGTTTCAACCATGAGTGCAATGGCTCAATCGACGGAAAAAATCGATTTTTCCAAAGGGTATTATGAAGTTCAATGTTATCAGGGGGAAATGGAAGATATAAAAATAGACGGTAATATCAACGATTCCGTCTGGAAGAAAGTGAATCCGATAACACGTTTTCGAATGCATTGGAATCAGGACGAGATCATGCAGAAGACGAGTTTGCGTCTCTATCACAATGGAAAAAAACTGTTTTTCATTTATGTTGTGGAGGATTCCGAAGTTGTTGTTGAGGATAAAATCGTCAAGGAGATGGATATAGCCAATGAAGACCGGGTCGAGTTTATTTTCGATACTGATAAAAAAATGGAAACCTACTATTGTTTTGAAATAGACTGGAAGGGTCGTGTTTTAGACTACAAGGCGAAATACTTCCGTAAATTCGACGATACCTGGAATATGCCGGGTCTGGAAGTGGCGGGAAGTCGAACGAAAAACGGTTATATCGTTGAAGGGGCATTTGATCTGGACTATCTTCGTAAATTAAATGTTTTAAAGAAAGATGGAACCATGCGAATGGGATTCTTCCGTGCCGACTTCCGAAAAGACCAACAGGGAGAACTCGTTCATCGATGGATTAGTTGGGTCGATTCACAAACGGATGAACCGGAATTTCACGTTCCATCTTCTCTTGGTACTGTTAAATTATTGTAATTATACTTTAGGACGTTATAAATTCGACATTTCTTGGGAGTACGGACATCTCGTCCACAAATTCCAAAACAGTCGTCTCGCCTATCTTGAAAAATAGACTTTTATAACGACCTTGAGTATAGTCTAAAAAATTGTATTTATGAATTACTTAAATTGTATCCTGTTTGTATAATGAAGGTGGTAGAAAAACGGCGGGGACAGGCCCTTGGTCTGTATCTGAAACGAGAAGAAAACCTCAAATTAAGGAAATGAAATATGAAAAAGAAATGGTCTCGACGTGATTTTTTTATTAATGGAACGGCAATGACGGCAATGACGGGAATGACCGTCTTGGGTACGGAAGCTATTTCGGCAGTGGAAACATCAAGCAGTATAAAAATTATAGGAATCAGTGGCAGTCCCAGAAAGGGTAAAACGACATTTGAATCACTTTGTTACGCGTTGGATGCGGCCAAAGCTACAGCGCAGGACAGGATTCAGACGGAAATTATTGAGTTGTCCGATTACAGTCTTTTCGACTCGGAACGGGTTTTTGGTCCGACAGCAGTTAAAGGAAATGGTTCTTTTGCCAAACTGGAAGAAAAGCTGGCCGACCCGACGGTACGTGGTATTTTAGTTGGCAGTCCTGTACACAACAGTATGTTGAGTGTTTTGATGTCGGCGTTTTTTGCGCAGATTAATCATACTCTTTTACAAGGAAAGGTTGGAGGAGCCTTGGCGGTAGGTGGGGCTCGAAATGGTGGTCAGGAATCGGTCGTTCAATGTTTGAATACCTATTTATTTCATGAAGGAGTGATCCTGCCCGGTACTGGAAAATCAGGACGAATTGGAGCTCTGTTGTGGAACCAGAAAGAGACTGTTGCCGCCGACGAAGCCGGCCTTAAACTTGCAAAAATTCTCGGGGAACGTATAGCAAAAGTCGCAATGGCACTGCCTGCTGATCTCTTGAAATAAAATTAAAAGACAATATCTACCAACCAGATCTATCAACTATATTTACCAACCAGTATGCAATACCGCGAATCTTCTGATATCGACTTGTTCAACAGATTACCATCATTTTGATACGATGAAGGCGAGATTAGAATTCCGGTCTCCCAAAATTGTAATTGATATCGATAGATGGGTAGGACAATGATTTTTAGTAACCGGTCACAGATATAAATTGAAAACACGGTTCACCCTGATTTTCACGATAGTTTTTTGACAAACAAAAATTTTTATGATAATATTATTTATTATCATAGATAAAAATGTTTAGTTTGTTATTGTACAATATTGTATTTTACGGCAGACTATCTGTGTTTATCCGTAATATCCGTGGTTCCAAAATCGTTCGTGAATGGTTACGATTTTTATTTACACCATACTAATTGGTCTTCATGATTTCAGTGGGGGCAACAATCGGTGGAGATAATGGTGAATTGTTTTCTGTATTGTTGTTTGTATTCTGTGGTTTCGGTTGAGGTTGGGATTGCTGTTCCGACTGTTTTTCGGTTGTATTGTTCTGCGGAGAATCTGTAACAGGACGCTGAACTGTCTGGGTGATGACAGGTTTTTGAGCTGCCGGGTCTGTCTCGGGTTGATGAACTGGATCTATATTTTCTCCTTTTTGGGGAGTGTTCGGAGTCGGATCTGTAATGGTACTGTCCTTAATAGGGGCACTGTCTTTAATGGTGACATTGTTTTTAATGTCATTATTGGTCGTTTTCGTTGAATCCTGTGGTACCTTGGAATCATTGGAATCATTGGATGACATACGCGGTAAAGTAGGTGCCATGTCATTTAATCCCTTGGAAGTCGTATCATAGGTATTTACTTTATTTACATCCCCCATATTATTAGGAGGTGTAACCATTTTAAATAGTCCGGCTGAATTTGGGATGGGATTCGGATGCACTGTATCGTTATCATGATTACTACTATTAATGGTATCATTTGCAGATTCTGGGGTTGTATCTGTATGGATAACTGAATTTTCTTTTATGGAGGAAGTCGTATCCGTTGTCGATAAAGGCCGTGCAACGGATATTTCCGTGGAATCATCTTTTTGTGGAATAGCCGGCATATTAGTCAACTTCGAAACCGGAGTTCCATTTAATGTTGGTTTACTGTCTTCCGGTCCTGGCAGTGTAGAATCTTTTGTGTTACTATCACCGCTTGTCACTGGTACCGTCGTTTCCTTCGTACTGGTTACGGAAGTTGAAGATATCATATTACCGTTGGTATCTGATGTTCCATTAGACGAAGTTACTGTCTCCTGAATCTGTTTGTAAACAGTAACTGGACGCATTACCTTAACCTTTTTCTCCACAGTACGAGGAACTTTAACCGTATAGGGTTCCTGAATAACTTCTGTTACAGTTTTATAGGTTGTGACAGGAATTTCCCGAACCTGCTCCTCTGTCTGGAGTCGATAGACCCGAACCGGAGTCTTTTGGACGATATGTTCCCGTACCGGTTTATAGGTTGTGACCGGAATTTTCTTAACTTGCTGCTCCTGAACCATACTTGTTACCGGAACCTGCTCTTTTCGAACAATTTCTTCCTTCTGATAGGTGGTTACCTCGACTGGAACATTTTCAACCACTTTTTCAGGTATATAGGTTGTAATCGGTACTTCTGTTTGAACATAGCGTGATTGCCAGACCTTGTTCTCTTTATAATTTTGTGGTCCGGTTAATTCGGTCCAATATAAACCCGGTAGACGTGTCCTCGTAACTCCAGTAGCTGGATCAACATATTCTTCCATTCTCTGCCAGGTTAATCGTGTATATTTTTTCTGTGGAAGGGGGGTATATTGCGTAACGTATTGGCCTTGATCCTGGGTCTGAACCTGCATAGTCGTACAAGGCTTGTTGACCGTATACTCTTTTTGCTGCATAACCGTCGTTGTTACAGGACGACTAACCGTTTCCACGATTTCCCGTTCCTGTATTTGAGTTACCGGTTTACTGACCGTTTGTATTTCTTCCCGTTCCGAAGTTTCGGTAACATACCGAACAATATCATAGGATGTATCTTTTTCTATAGTATCCCATACAGGCTTTGAAACCAGATATTTTTCAGTTCGAACCGAAGTTTCTGGTACAATACGTGATACTGTACGTTCCCGATATCGAGTTTCTTCATCCCATACCGTTTCGTATTGAGTAACTTCGTGTTCCTGCATTTCCGTTTGAGCCACTATTTGACTGGCTGGTTGTACTGCACAACAAGAGTTCGTGACCGGTTGTGGCGGATAGTAGGTCTGTACTGGTATCGGTTGGGAATAGACTTGTACCGATTGCGGTGGATAATACACACGGACAGGTTGTGCCACAATGGGCCGTTGCACAATGACTGGTGCCGGTCGAACATAAACCGGACGTTGTACGGCAACAGGCTGTGGGGCAAAAAGTCTCGAAATACTGTTACAACATTGGGACGTAACTGGAGATTGGGCGATGGCTGCAAAACAGGCCATTACCATAAATATAAATAATATTTTCCATTTCTTTTTAATCCAAGCCACGGTTACACCTCCTTGAGATCATTTCACATTAAATTCGTCGTTATAATTTATGTATTTTGTGCAAACGACTTAATCGTTCCTTTTTATTCACTATATTACGCAGATTCACTATATTCATTATAATTAAACATCTAGCGGTTGTCAATTGTTTTTTTATCCTCAATCATTAAAACTTTAAACTTTTTTTAAAATATTATTAAAATTCAGTAGTAATGTACTTCATTTAGTACGAATGCATTGATTTAATGAAATTTGTATAGTTTGAATAAATGCTACTATATTATTATTATCTAGTTACAATGATTATCAATACAAATATATTTTATCTTTTATATTATAGGAAGGTTGCCTATTTTGCAGGTGATATTCAATTAATTCTTCAGAAATGTTACAGAAAAAGAAAAACTTGTAAAGTTTCAGAACGGTTATGACGATTTTAACATTAAAAACACAGTAGTATAAAGAGGTGATCATGAATAGAATTAATATTGAGTTGATATTGAAATATGTATTGACAGGAATCGTAGCCATTTCCTTTATTTTACCGGCGACAGGTTGCGCGATATTTAAACGGGAAAAGAAAAGCGAGATAGAACCAGCGGAGGTCTCAAAAAAGGAATCAAATGCCTTCGAAACGGAACGTAATCAACAGAGCGAACTGTCTGATTATGTAGCGTCCGCAGGTCGGGCAGACCCTAACAAGAAGAAAAAGGCTACCCGAGGCGAAACTTTTATGCTCTCCAGTAAAGCGAAGGAAATTTACGAAAATACAGAACGATAATTGATTCTAATGCCATTCACTCTAATGGCATTCACCACAACTACAGCATTCCCCTTCCTCTTCGTCGGCATATTCTGCGGTTATAATCGAATGAATGCCGCCACGTGGTGTGAATTCCGCACTGATGCTCATATAATGTGGCTTTAGAACGGCGACGAGATCATCTAAAATCATATTTGCCAAATTTTCATAAAAAATACCCTCGTTACGATACTGCTGTAAATACATCTTGAGACTTTTGAGTTCGATACATTTTTCAGAGGGAATGTATTCAATATTAATGGTTCCATAGTCCGGTTGACCTGTTTTCGGGCATACGGAGGTGAATTCCGGACAGACATGCTTAATCATATATTCTCGTTCCGGATAGCTATTGTCGAAGACTTCAAGTACGGCACGACGTGCCTCTTCTTTAGTGTTTTTCTTCATGATCATTCCTTTTAATTTTCTTTGTTTTCTTCCTGGATACTATAATTAACTTCACACTCTTGTGCCAGAACCTCGTCGCATAAATGCCGATAATCTTCAGCACCATTGGAGTGTGCATCATATTGAAAAATCGATTGTCCAAAGCTTGGGGCTTCCGCCAACCGAACGTTACGTCGAATATGGGTCGAAAAAACTTTTACATTAGACCAGGGAACAGGATCTTCTTCCGATTCTATTTTCCGTTCCTGTTCGAAGAAGAGAACAACATCGCCCGCAACTTCCCGTGCCAATGTCGTTCCTTCATACATACATAAAACGACCCCCGTTACATTGAGATTTCTATTTAAACGTTTGGCCACTAATTTAATGGTCTGAAGAAGTTTACTCAATCCATGCAAGGCGAGAAAATGCGGTTGTAATGGTATGAAGACTTCATGAACCGCAGTTAGGGCGTTCAATGTTAAGACTCCTAGAGAAGGAGGACAATCGATAATAATGTAGTCGAAATTCATATCATCTGTAGCGAGTTTATCGCGCAGAATCATTTCCCGACCAACGATACTGGCCAGTTCGACTTCCGCCGCCGCCAGATCGAGATGGGACGGGATTAACCACAGATTATCCGAAATTTGTCTGCGAACGTCTCGAAGTTCCTTGTCTTCAACAAGAACATCGTAAATCGATGGAAATTCCACTTGTAATTCAATACCGCAATGCAATGTCGCATGGGCCTGGGGATCCATATCGATCAGTAAAACTTTTTTGCCGGACGCTGCAAGCGCGGCACTCAAATTGGCTGACGTGGTTGTCTTGCCAACGCCCCCCTTCTGGTTCATCAATGCTATAGAACGCATATTTCCTTCCTTTATTCGGTTTGGCAATTTATGATGTATGATTCGAACGAATACAATCTAACTCTGGTACATCCTTGTATTTTAATATTATCGTGTAACTTTATCTGTTTTTTATTAATAAAACCAGTGGATATAAATCTCAAAATTTCCGGTTTTTCATAATTCCCAACAGGTGGAATGCCTGTTTTGCAGGGATACGACGACACGTTTACCTTTCGGTCCAGTCTGTCAAATGCTCTGGTCAACTCCTGTATTAAAGTCCTGTATTAAAGAGTTGACTGGAACACGAACGTCTCGTCCGCAATGCCTGGAAAACAGGCGTCTCGCCTGTTTTATTCCCAAAAA
>CAYUAP010000044.1:0-11276 GCA_964442735.1 uncultured Planctomycetaceae bacterium
TTTCCCGGCAGTACGGACGAGACGTCCGCGTTCCAGTCAACTCCGTTTTTCAGGGGATAAAACAGGCGAGACACCTGTTTTCCCGGCAGTGCGAACGAGACGTCTGTGTTCCAGTCAACTCCGTTTTTTAGGAGGATAAAACAGGCGAGACGCCTGTTTTCCCGGCAGTGCGAACGAGACGTCCGCGTTCCAGTCAACTCCGTTTTTTAAGTGTTCGCAACTACTAGCACTTCTGTATCAGGACGGGTCATTTTCGACGTTGGTAAATTGTTGAACTGTCCGGACTCGACTTGACGTCACGTGTTTCGGAAGGGTTCTGTCTACCACAATTGGTATACGTCTCAACAATCTCCACTTCGAACAGTCCTAATCGTGAAATCCTGCTCGAAAAAATTCCATCAATCGTTGTAATTCAATGTCAGTAACAAGTCAAGTCGGTAACAAGTCGTGAAACCGGTATTTCTGCTTCATCTTCATCCATGGTTTGACGATAGATAACAATTCGAAGACAATTCATTAAAAAAATGGTCGAGAACAATGGCTATGGTCAATAGTAAATGGGTTAAAACATAGGTTGGAATAATCAACCCTTCCCATTTGTTATTTCCGACAAATACAAGTTCGGCAATTAAAGTATCGGAAAAAACGATCATGCAGATTCCCATTATGGCAATAGTACGAACAGGGGGTAAAAAACGAACGACCGTAGTTGCCGTTAAAGAACAAATAGAGACCAAAAGGTAGACGAGGACCGCACCTTGAAGTGATAATGTTGGGATAGCAGGATAAAGCCGAATAAAATAATAGGGGAGATATCCCATCAATAAAACAAGAACTACAATAACAAATCCCTTGTAAATTTTTCCATTCGCAATGAATCCTGTCAGGAAACAGAGGTGTGCCGCCAGAAATAAACCAATAGCGGCAATAAACGTTTTTTCGTTTCCATAACGTATGTTCATTAACCAGTCACCCAAAATTGAGAAACAGAAACCAACCATGACAAGTACCGTCATAATAACAATACGTCGGGAACGTCCGGTTAGCGCAATATATCCCAGAACGATAAAACAGGTTATCGACACAAGGGTATTATGCAGCCAGCAATGGGGAGGAATCATTGCCACAATGGTATTGATACATGGAAGAATCAACAGGCAAAAAATTCCCCGCCAATAGTAGAATGTCGAACGTTTACTATTTTCCATTTTTGCGTAATGTATACATTTGATATCCGATTTCCCGTATTTTTTCGATGATTTCAGGATAGGGTGTATCACAGACATCAAGGAATCCGTTCTGGAAATTTTCTCCATCGAAACGTCCTGTTGTCGGCTGTTCGCCATACTGATGCCAATGAACGCCAATAAAGTTTGGATGGAGCAGAGCTGATCGGACATAATTGTAATACGCCTGACCACGTTCTTTCTGATTCGCAACTCCAATCAGAGTCCAGTGGAACATTCCCCGATCAAGGGCGCCGAAATGGAATTCACCAACGATTACCGGTAAATCAACCCCTTCGGGCAATTTGAAATTCTCCAGGGTGGTACTGTAGATATTGAAACTTAAAACATCACAGTATTTCGCTCCGATACGCAAAAATTTCTGATTGGGAGATGCTCCGGCAAATCGACAGCCGAGATATAATTTATCGGGCGCCGCACGCTTGAACTCTTCGCGAATAATCCGATAATAGCTATCGACAATAGCGTCTGCAAATTCACCACAATCCGATTTGGCCAAGGTCGGGGGCACTGCCGTAGATTCCAGAAGTGCCTGCCACGATGTATATTGACTCTTCCAGTTTGTATTCAACTCGTCAACGGTTTTATATTTTTCCTTTAGACGTTTAATGAATTCAATTTTCGCTTTTTGTGTTTTAGGCGATTGAAGTGTCCATTCTCCCAGGGATGTATCGTTTCCCCAAGTCAATTCATTATCCACGAAAAAACCGAAACACCATGGATTATTGATTTCCGAGCGTCGTTCCTCCAACTGACGCCGGAAATTTGCTCGAAATTCCGGATGGAAGGGATCCCTGAATTTCCACCAGCCATCATGGGATGCTTCGATGGGGGGCGATTTCAATTCGATTCGGTCTGTATATGGCGTTTGATTCATCAGGCAAATATTAATGTCCGAACTGTTGGCAACTGTATTCATTCCCCAACTACGCAATCGACGATGGGCCAATTCGCTATAAAGACGCCGCCAGTCTTTGCCGTATTTACGAAACGCATTAGAACTCGAAAAATCGTATGTCTTTTGAATATTTCTTTTTTCATAATAAGGCCAGAGGAGTTCGTCCCGGGTTTTATAGAAGGTGGCAAAAGGTGATTTTTGATCTGGAAGATTCGTGAAATAATGTTCTCGACCATCCAGAGGCGTAACAGCCGAAGAAGAAGTGACTCGAACCGGCCCATGGGACCAGAACAGACATCCTTCCGGATCAATCATCCACCATTTTCCATTGATTTTCTCCACACGAAATTGACCAGTAGCTTTGTATCGAGGCCCCTCGGACCAACCTCCATATTTATTCCACCCCTTCGGACCAGGATGTGCCTCCAGATCCTTTAACTCTTCTGTTTTGTTTTTCTGAAGATCGGTATCGGAATGAATTTTACCGGGCCATTCCTTGTGCTTATATTGGCCATAAACGTCAATAAAGGGGAAGAATTCTTTCTCCGTCATGTTTTGACAATTAAGATCACCGTACATACAGTAGTCGTAATAGGTCGGCATTACAAATGATTTTGGAAATTCAGATTTATTTTTTGACGTTTGTAGAACATCCGTCAAGTCCTTTTTCTTTAAGGTAATTTTTTTGATTGACCATTTCCAGTTCAAAAGGGGCTTGCCCATATAAACGCCAATAGAGGTTATTTTGTTCCCCTGAAGTTTATCGGAAACACAAAAACAATCCCAAGGTGTTTTACGCATTCCGGTCGTTTTGAATTTGACCGGATAAATAACAGTCGATTGGACAAATTCGCCCCTCTGTGGCAGATTAAATTTATCGATATAGGAGTCATTTTCTCCGCCAAGACCGGCATTGGGTCCTCCCAATCGAATAGTTAATGGCAGATTGGAGTTTTTATTGTCCCGATGGATTATTTCCAGTTCAAGCACGTTGTACTCCGAAATATCCCAATTGCCTTTAACGGCAATACCAGGATAGACCACTCTTTTCTGGTCGTTGGCCCCTGTCGTTTCAATGGCTAATTCACCCGAGGATGTTTTCTCAAAATGCGCATTATCCAATGATACTATTGCCGAAACCGGTGTCTTCGAGTCGTATACGACGATATCTCCAGCTAAAAGTAGCGGAGAAGAACAGGTCAACAATATTACAATTGATATTAATTTGATAATAGACTTCATGTTATTATATTTTCGCATGTTATTATATTTCCGAGTTATTATATTTCCGAGTTGGGAGACGGTTTTAGGAAGAGGTTACGAATTCGAATGGCAGTATCTTTAAATTCTTCTTCATGGCTCATTTTTTTCCATTCGTCACTGGTTACGAATTTCTTCCAGCCATCGCGTCGTTTTTCATCGTTTTCGAAACTGAGCATATAGGATATGTTTGGCATCATGTTTCCATAGAATGTTTCGCCGAAAAAGACCGGAGCCATACCACAGCGGCGGAATAGGGCGGTTTCGCCACGAACGTCGAACATATTTCTTTTGGAGCGATTTCGGTCGATACTGGGACTGAAATAGCAACGATATTGAACGACTCGATCTTTGGACCTATTGGGAATTTCCAGAGTAGGACAGTTTGGGAACGCATAAAGAAGCGAATTATCCATATCAATATAGAGCGCGTCTTTTTTAAAACGTTGGAATCGTTTTTCCAGGGGAATCTGATCTTGTAATTTATCGTGCAGAGTCAAATATGTCTGGATTGATTTCGCCGCAGAAATAACAAAAACGGCAGAATTATATTTGAGATCGTAGTTTTTATCGTCCGCATGAAGATCTTGATTAATAGTGAAAATACCAATATTCTTCACGCCAAACAAATTTTTATTCGGCAACAGTAAATCTTCCAAGCAGTCGATTAGTCGATCTTTAACCCCTTCATCTGCGGTCCATAAAGTTCTAATCTCAATGAATTCACGGACAGCAGCCGTATCAAGTGCTGATAATTCATTATTTATCAAGGTCGAAGCGGCAGCGGTTCCAACGGCCGCGGTAAAAAAATCTCTTCGTTTCATTCAATTTCTCCTTAAAATGTTTTTTGTTTTGAAAAAATGTTTTTTCTCTATTAGTAAACAGGCAGTTTCCTAATTCAACAGACAGTCCACTATTATATCGAATGAAAAAACAGAATGCAAGAGTCCTACACGATAGAGTCTCGTTGGATTTTATTCGGAACGTATATTATTATACGTTCACTTTTTTAAACAAAAAAAGTTAGGTAGTAAAATTTGAAAGGTTGGAATATGGGTCTTCCGTCTGGTCATATACTCAAGGTCGTTATAAAAGTCTATTTTTCAAAACAGGCGAGACACCTGTTTTTGGGGATGTGAACGAGACGTCTGTGCTCCCAGGAAATACCGAATTTATGACGTCGTACCGTATAACTGTGGATCAGACTTTTGCCTTGTATGCAAGGCAGGAGTACAACCTCAATACACGTACAATTACTCAATACAAGAAACAAGTACTCAATACAAGAAACAAGTGGACCTTAAAAGTTCCAGTCAATCATAAACCTCTAAACAGGTAGATGCCCATTTTTGAAGAAATTGGACGAAACGCCCCACTTGCAGTCCATTTCCATAGAGAAACGCTCCTAATTACACATTCCTAATTAAACATTCCTAATTAAACATTCCTAATTACACATTCCTAATTACGCATTCCTAATTAAACATTCCTAATTAAACATTCCTAATTACACATTCCTAATTAAACATTTCTAATTAAACATTTCTAATTAAACATTTCTAATTAAACATTCCTAATTACACATTCCTAATTAAACATTCCTAATTACGCGTCATTAGCTCCTAGAATCGAATGATTTCATGATAATCGTTATCAAGTTGTGTTCGTATATCTGATTGCCGAACCAACATATTCGGATCACCAGGTGTTGTCGCATTCCAGGCGTTCGCTTTTAGGAAGAGGGCCCAATTTTTATCGTCCTGTGGCCGTGCCTGAATTTGGCCCGTTGTGGAGACATAGACCGCCCAATTCGTTTTATTCGACTTTATATTTTCTGAAATCGCGCGCGCCCATTCTTGTACCAGTATTTCAAAATTAAGTTGCATGAAGTGACTCCTTTCTGTTTTGTATTTATCATAAATCTGAAAATAGATTTCTATATATACTCAAGGTCGTTATAAATGCCTGTTTTTGGTGGATATGGACGAGACGTCCGTGCTCCCAGGAAATGCCGAATTTATAACGTCGTACAGTATATTTATAACGGAATTAAAATTTAATCATTTCTTCTATTATATAGAACCACGCCATAAAAACAAGAGATGTTTTTTTAACGTGAAATATCTTTTTTTTCGAATAATAATTTGGTATAATGATGAAACGATAATCGAATGGAGACATTTTGACCGTAATTTGAGAAATGGATAATTCGACTAATACCTAAAAATCAGAAAATTGATATTGTTGAGGACTACTATGACACTTGCCCGAATTAGTATTACCGTCGAGGAGGATCTTCTCGAACAATTTGACGACTATGTTAAAGAGAGAGGTTTTCCGACCCGTTCGGAAGCAATGAAAAACATGATGCGGGACGCCATTGTTCAGGATGAATGGAAGAAAGGCGAGTTTGTTGCCGGTAATATCTCTCTCGTCTATGATCATCATAAACCGGGAATAGTCCAGAAGTTAATTGACGTTCAACATGACTACTGTGAAGAAGTCCAATGCTCCCAGCACGTCCATTTGGATCACGATAACTGTATGGAAATAATTGTTCTTCGCGGATTGGGTAAACGAATTCTGGAAATACTAAAACGATTACATCAAATAAAAGGATTAAAGCATCTTGGTTTAACAATGTGTACGGCTGAAATTCAATGGGCCCCCCATCATCACGAATAATACAAAATTAAATGGGTTATCTTTGGTCCTCTGGTAAACCAGAGGGTTTTGATGATTTCAAGATTGGATTATCGAAGTGGAATTCCGCCTTTGGCACATTCCTGGATCATTTTTTCCGGCCAGAGAGATGCTTGAACTTCACCGATATGGGCACATTTCAGGAAGAACATACAGAGACGTGACTGACCGATACCTCCGCCGATGGAGAGAGGTATTTCATCATTCAACAGCATTTTATGGAACATTAAATTTTTCCTTTCGGGGCAACCTTCGAGATCTAACTGTCGGATCAGTGCGGTTTTATCGACTCGAATTCCCATGGAAGAGAGTTCGTAGGATTGCTGTAAAACAGGATTCCAAACCAAGATATCACCATTGAGTCCATGATAACCGGGTTTTGATTCCGTACTCCAGTCGTCATAATCCGGGGCACGTCCGTCATGTTTTTTACCATCCGCCAGTTTATTACCGATACCAACAACGAAAACGGCACCATATTTTTTAACAATAGCATTTTCTCGTTCCTTGGGAGTTAGAGAAGGATACTCTTTTAGTAAATCTTCACTATGAACAAATTCGATTTTTTCTGGTAATGTCGGGAAAATATGGGGATACTGATGATAAACGTCTTTTTCCACAACACGAATACTATCGTAAATCGACTCGACACGTTCAAATAAAAAGTCTAAATTACGGTCTTCGGCAGTAATCGTTCGTTCCCAATCCCATTGGTCAACGTAAAGGGAATGGATATTATCCAATTCTTCGTCGGCTCGAATAGCGTTCATATCGGTATAGAGTCCGAATCCAGCGGGGATTCCATAGGCCCCTAATTTCATTCTTTTCCATTTTGCCAGTGAATGAACGACTTCCGCATGTGCATTATCTAAATCTTTAATGGGGAAGGAAACCGCTCGTTCTATTCCATTGAGATCATCGTTTATTCCCGTCCCGGAAAGGACAAATAGCGGTGCGGTTACTCGACGAAGATTCAATGCCTCCGCAAGGCATTCCTGAAAATCTTCTTTTATAAAAGAAATCGCCTGCTCCATCAGGTCGGATACCAATTTGGGAGAATATCCCGACGGAATTGTCAATTGCATGAGTGTACTCCTTGTAAATGAAATCTTTTTATTTTACGGTTTTACTGTTTTACGGTATTGGAATTTCTTCGCTCTTAACGAATTTTCCTCTGGTCGATTATTCCTTAATCTTCCATTCTATTGTTTTTGCAAATTATGTGCCAAAACATAAATTATCTTTTATCCGGGAAAAAACTATTCTCCTCCCGATATTCTATTTTTATTTCACCCGGTTTTTAAAAGGGGATATTAACAAAAAATTTATTTTATGCTGTTTTTGAGTTCTATTCGATTGTCTTCTATTTTATTGAGATCTTTTTGTTTTTTACAAAAATGTAAAGGTTCGTTTTACATTTTTGTCCCATCGATATCTCGGGAATAATATTGAATCATGGAGTCAATCAAACTTGTCATAGTCGCATGTTCCGCTTCCGCCGCAATTTTATATCCCTGTTTTATTAGTGCGGAAGAGGTCAGTGAACTCAAACTGAACAAGGGATAATGCCTCAAATCCTCCTGAAACAGATGAACAAGAGATTCCGCAATTGCCGAACTGGTTACGGTAATACCGTCAATCATTCCTTCTTTTATCAATCGCAGAATTTGAGGATCCGCGTGTTCTATATTTCGACTGTGATAAACGGAAATTTCCTGAAAAACAGCCCCCATTTTTGTTAGTCCCACCTTGAGAACATCTCGACCACGGTCACCCCGAATGGATAAAATACGTTTTCCAGCAATGGCTTCGGTACCAAATGATGTAATCAATCCTTCTGCACGAAAATCATTCGGAACAAGTTGCGACGTGTACCCATACTGTTGAAGTACTTTATCAGTGCCCGAACCTACCACCGCAATCTTTATATTGGAACTGTTCCATAATGAAAACAGATTACTGTTATATATATTATTGCGACTATGTGCATTATTACAGTTGTATGCACTATCACTGTTGTGCACATTATTACAGTTATGTATATTATTGACCAATTCAAAAAAATGTTTAACGCCGTTCGCACTGGAGAAAATCAGCCAATCGTAACGACGAAAATCGGACAAAAACGAATCGTAAAGAATTTGTTTTTCATCGTTATCAAGAGACACTATTTCTACCGTTGGCTGGAGTAAAACAGAAGCCCCTTCTTTTTCCAGGAGCATTCGTAGTTCCTCTGCCTGTTCCCGAGGCCGGGTTACAAGAAGTGTTTTTCCTTCTAAAAACATCGTCATCTTGATGGACCTTTCTATGATATTTTAAAGGAAACAGGACCAAAACAATCTTTTCCGGATATCTTCACAATGTTCCTTTAACAGTCAGATAATGAATACACGATCTATAAATATACCCGATATTATTCAGACTGAAAGGACCAATACAATTAAAAAAGATATCCAGGGTTTCAAAATGTACCTTGTTTGTATCTTGAGTTCTTTACTTCTGTTTTTGGAGATAATTAACGGTAGCAATCCAAGGATCTTCCTCCGGAAAAATAGGTTTATATCCATGGTCCAACATGTAACGTAATGTTATTTCAAGGCGCTTCCAATGGTCCGGCAAATAGTTTTTATAGAAACTCCAGAAATACTGTTCATGGGTTCCCAGGTCCATAACTTCCCTTTTATTGCGATTTTCGGATATTTTTTGGAGCAGAGGAAGTGTATCGGCCAACGGGACTCGATTGCAACAGAGGTCGATCTTGCTGAATAAAAGCCCCATTTCAAAATCGTACCATATATTATTCTCCTTAAAATACCGAAGGGCATACTGTGGTATCTGATATTTATCTATATATTGACTTCCCTTCATTTCGAGAGGCCAGGCAGAACCGGACAGTGTTTTAAACCCCTTTTGAACGAGAATTTTTAGAGATTCCCGTTGGATACTTCCCCAATGTAACAGGTTTGTTCGTGTATAGACTTCCTCGCCCGCAAATCGTTTAATTTCTTTTTCAATTAAATCGATATCGGCGGCGAGTTGGGAGGAAGGGGCAATTAAATAGGGATGATCGGGAAATTCATTTTTCGCGTGAAACGCCAGTTTGAGCCAGTAGGCGTTGTCCTCCCATTCTTTTTTATATTCATCCGGAAATTGAGAAAGGTTAAAATCCCCTTCCGGGGTACTATAAAAAAGATTTAATACAAATTTCGTTCCGAATCGTGTGTGCAATTCTTTAAGATTTTTTAAATAGGGAGATAAAAATAACGTTTTATATTTTTTTTGAATAATATCCCGTATAAAAAAAGAATTATCGTCTATCTGAAATCGATATCGTGGAAATGAATTACGAGTCCAAATAACACGGGTTCGTATCGTTTTTCCTCTTTTCTTCGTGGTATCTATTAATGTTGCAATAAATTCCGTTTTTATGTCGGTTAGGTCTGCAATGGCGGAAAATTGTTTGCCTTTTTGCTGAACTTTAATTTTTTGATCCGGCTTTTTGGAGTCGATTAATTCTACTGTCAAGGTTGGATCCGGTATCTGACCGGAAATTTGTATTCGAAGTTTTTCGACAGAATCCTGAACCACTTGAAGAAGCGGACTCCCCGACCTTTCATGAAGAACAGCTCCATCAATAGGCTGGTCAAATCGGAATTCGGCAGGAACGGATACTTTATTTCCCCCCTTGGTCTCTTGTCCGAATATTTTATTTTGAACAATACCCCCTATACTCGTTATTGCTATTATTTTCTGAAAAAAATCACGTCTTTTCATATATTTTTCTCCATTATACTAAATTTTAAGTGACGTCATTATTTTAATAATCGAGCGATTACAAAACTAATGATATACCCCGGCGAGGGATTGGACATGTTTATGTTCCAACTGTATTAGTTGTAACGATTACGCTTAATAAATCATGAAAAACTATTCCTCTTTCTTTTTTAAAAGAAGTGAAAACGTTCAAGTCCATTAAAAATAATGCTATAATTGCATAAACGCAATTCTACTAAAATATAGTGCTATCGTTTTATTTAAACAAATAGCATATGACAGAAAAGCCGTCATACTTAACAAAGCTAATAAAATCAACATTATAGCAACAATTATCAGCAGATACAATACTTGCGTTTTGGCTGTGATGTTGTTTTGGAACATTCTGCTGTATTTATTGTACCACATTTCCACCAAGGTTTCAAGTTAATGGATACCAAACCCTTTCCGACAGGTTTTCGAATTGTTCTGGCGGGCGTCATTCTTGTTTTAGGATGGCTCTTTGCTGCAATGATTCCACGTGATTATACGATCGGAAAAGATTGGTCTTTTACATTGCCCGGTAAACGATTACAATCACGCAATAGGGACAATATCCATACTACTTCTTCTGAAAATATTGAAAACGATGGTACGAACTCCAATGTATCGTCAACTTCAGGGAAAATTCCTTTCGACGTCCCCATTCGCACGAAAAATCAAGATCCAACATCTACAAAAACAAATTATGTTGTTTTGAATGGTATTTTAAAAGATCCTATTACTAATCAAGATCCTCCGAAAAGCAATGAATTAACAAATAATAATATGATATTGTCGCAAAAGCCATCCTTAAATTCCGTAACAGAAGGGAATGATTCCCCAAAAGCTGAATGGGGACCCCAAGGACAAGAAGCAATACGTATTGAAAATAATAATCAATTGTCAAAAGAAATTGGTGCGACGTCTTTTGAGGATCCTACATTTAATTCCAAGGACCCACTTTCCTGGAATGATCCCTTAAAAGAAATAAATTCCACTAAAGAAAAAAAATCTGAAAAACAGGATTCAAAATCGAAAACAAATATTGCCCCGAATTTATCCGAAGGTCAAAAAAATACGAATCAGGAAGATAGTAAAATACCTATGCCTTCTCCGGCTACAAATCCTTTAGGAGGTTTTCAGACTTCATTACCGATAAATGCGGAAAATAATAACACAATTAAGTCTCAAGAAAATAATGAAAATTTGGATAAACGACCTAAAAAAGTGGAGGCTCCGGTTAAAACGACAGACGAATCTGTAAAAAAAGTGGAGACTCCGGTTAAAACAACAGACGAATCTGTAAAAAAAGTGGAGACTCCGGTTAAAACAACAGACGAATCTGTAAAAAAAGTGGAGACTCCGGTTAAAAC
>CAYUAP010000044.1:11376-21281 GCA_964442735.1 uncultured Planctomycetaceae bacterium
CTCCGGTTAAAACAACAGACGAATCTGTAAAAAAAGTGGAGACTCCGGTTAAAACGACGGACGAACCTGTAAAAAAAGTGGAGACTCCGGTTAAACCGACAGACGAATCTGTCAAAAAAGTGGAGACTCCGGTTAAAACGACAGACGAACCTGTCAAAAAAGCGGAGACTCCGGTTAAAACGACAGACGAACCTGTCAAAAAAGCGGAGACTCCGGTTAAAACGACGGACGGACCTGTAAAAAAAGTGGAGACTCCGGTTAAAACGACGGACAAACCTGTAAAAAAAGTGGAGACTCCGGTTAAAACGACGGACGAACTTGTAAAAAAAGTGGAGACTCCGGTTAAAACGATGGACGAACTTGTAAAAAAAGTGGAGACTCCGGTTAAAACGACGGACGAATCTGTAAAAAAAGTGGATAATATGACCAAGCAGGCGGATAGTGTTGTCAAGACTACGGATAATATCATTCCATCACCTGTTCCGGCGAATAATATTACAATGGTTTTTAAAGAATCGCCCGTGGTGGATACATTAAAAGAGGATACATTAAAAGAGGATACATTAAAAGAGGATACATTAAAAAAGGCTACATTAAAAACTGATAGTATATTACAAAAACCATTAGAAAACAAGACAGCTAAACCTGTTACTGAAAATCAAGCCAATACAGACGGGAAAACGTCGGGTGATAATTCGGTATCAAAAGAGAATCAGGTAATGGTTCAAACCGATATTCCCAAAAACAGGATTGATTTAAAGGTCTCTCCATCGGAGCAAGTGAATGTTGGAACATCCAATTTATTAAAGAGTCAAACAATACCGGCCCCACTTCCACTTGTGGAGCAGACCAAACCGATCGATCAACAGAAAAAAACGGTTGTAACAACGAAACCAGATATTAAAGGAACGAAGAAGATCGAACCGTTGCCACTAAAGAATAATACAGGGGATACCAAGGAAGAACCGCTTGCGATCAAAAAGGAATCTAAAGGAAACGAGAATATGGCGTCTTTAAAGCCGAATTTGGAAGATCCGGCAAAAATGCAACAGATGACAACCAATACAGTTCTCCTTAAACCCAGTGTACCATCCCTGGCACGACAGAATAATCCATCCCAGCCCGAACAGGATCTTTCAAATCCGAAAAAGATAACGGTTCTTCGACCTAGTATCTCTTCAATCCAGAGACAAAAGGATACGAAGGATACACCATCAACACCGGCTGGCGATTCCCTGCAAATGAAGAATAAAAATTCGATTTCCTTGCCCAAGGCACTTCGAACACATACCGTCAAGAGTAATGATACCGATGAATCTCTGCGTAAACAATATAAATGGAATGAATCACAATTTTCGGTATTTCTGTCTTTAAACAAGGGAAAAAAAGACGTAAAAGGACAATATGCCGTTGGAACGATTCTATCGATTCCCTGATAGATGTTTTCAAAATAAAACCCAAAATAAAGTCCTAAAATAAATATTTCAGAATTTGGATATTTTTTTAGAATTTTACTATAGCCAAAATCAAGTGACTTGTATAGAATACTGGCAATGAAGGAAACGAATTTGAAGTGTACAAGTTCGATAGATATAAAAGCCTTCAGTATATTTTACAGCAGATTCAATAATGGAAGGATTACTTCTAATGAAAACAGAGATTTACGCCGATGGTATTGGTCAGATTCATTTCGCAGGAAATATGGTTCGTTTCGATTTCGTAACACTTCAACCGTCCGGCAATGACAGTGCCCCGACTGCGGAAGTTAATGAACGGATTATTATGCCTCCACAAGGTTTTCTGGCAGCATTCAACAGTATGCAGCAGTTAATTGACAAGCTCGTGGCTGCTGGAGTTCTTCAGAAGAATCCTAATGCCCCCCAGAATAAAATCCAATAATTATATTCGTATTGTTTTGCTTGAACAGAAGCGGTTTCGTTATTATGTACCCCTGTTTTCAACAGTGTCAAAAAGGTACATAATAATCAAACCGCTTCTATTTTTATTAGTGGGAAGATTCTTTACTCAAATGGTAAATGGAAGAATTTTGTAACCACGGATAACTCTGATATTCATGGATAATCTTCTGGCAGTAATGTTTATTCTATTATAATATATTATAATATTTACTACTATGTTTTTTATGGGTCGTTATTGTAAAATGCCATATTTTCAGTAAACTATCAGGTGTTCACCCGTGATATTCATGGTTTCAAAAATGTATTTTGTTTGCCGTTTACAGGATGATTATTTTACACGGAGCAGGTTATGAAGGAATTGGAAGAACAGGTTCGTGTGCGTGTGGAATCGGTTCGCGAAAGTATGCGTCACGCGTTGGAGCGTTCGGGACGTTCCGCCGATGAAGTTCAATTAGTTGCCGTTTCCAAATACGCGAATTGTACCGACGGAATGATTTCGGCGCTGGTTCATGCCGGATGTTCTGCTTTAGGGGAAAATCGTCCACAGCAACTAATGGAGAAAATCGCCGTATTTTCGCGCCCTGATTCTCCATATC
Organism: uncultured Planctomycetaceae bacterium; assembly: GCA_964442735.1. Classification (GTDB taxonomy): domain Bacteria; phylum Planctomycetota; class Planctomycetia; order Pirellulales; family Thermoguttaceae; genus JAUNBG01. Next base: position 13,892 of record CAYUAP010000044.1, read on the forward strand.
GCGCGAATCTGTTGTCAAACGGTCCGATGATTCAATGGCATTTTATAGGCAGTTTACAGCGGAATAAAATACGTCGTTTACTTCCCTATATAACGTTAATCCACTCTATGGATTCGATTCATTTAATTGAGGCACTGGATCGTATTTTAAAAGAAGAGACCGGTAAATCGGACGAGTTTGGAATTGCCTTTCCCGAGAAAATGAAGGTTCTTCTGGAGGTTAATATCGCGGGAGAAGAGAACAAACACGGTTTCGAACCGGACCGGTTAATCGAAGAAATACCACAAGCAGTCTCCTTCGAACGGGTCGAAGTCATTGGGCTAATGGGAATGGGAGCATTGGAGGCATCCATCGGACAGGTTCGCCTGCAATTTGCCAAATTACGCAAATTGCGTGACGAATGTCAGCGACAAGGATATACTGGCATTAACGAATTGTCCATGGGTATGAGCCATGATTTTGAAATGGCGATAGAGGAAGGCGCGACCATCATCCGCGTTGGTTCCATTCTATATCCAAATTTTAACTAGAACAAGGAAGAATACATGATTCGTATTTACAACACGTTAAGTCGTACAAAAGAGAAATTTGAATCGATAACGGCGGGAAAGGTCGGAATTTATCTATGCGGTCCTACAGTTTACAAACCTAGTCATATCGGACACATGGTAGGACCTGTTTTGTTCGATACCATTAAACGTTATCTGGTTTATTCCGGTTACGACGTTAAATTTATCGTTAATATAACGGACGTGGACGATAAATTAATTGCGGAATCGAATCGGCGCGGTATTCCCATGGCAGCCGTTGCGGAGGAAATGACAAAAGATTACATGGATAATTTATCGGCAATGGGAGTCGATACCATTGATGAATTTCCCCGTGCGACCAATTATATCCAAAATATCATTGATTTTACCATGGATCTGATGAACAAGGGAGTTGCCTATCAATCGGGGGGTGATGTCTATTTTGAAGTTGGTAAATTTCCCGAATACGGCAAATTGAGTAATCGAACCCTGGAACAAATGGCAGGAGAGGGAGGAGGGACCGCCGATCTCAAGCGATCTCCCTTCGATTTTGCATTATGGAAGAGTGCCAAGCCGGGTGAACCGTCCTGGCCGAGTCCTTGGGGACCAGGGCGCCCGGGATGGCATATCGAATGTAGCGTTATGAGTTGTGCCCTGCTCGGCGAGACCTTCGATATCCATGGAGGTGGTCTGGATCTTCAGTTTCCGCATCATGAAAATGAAATCGCACAGAGTGAAGCGCGTCACGGTAAACCAATGGCTCGATATTGGATGCATAATGGTCTAATGCAGGCGTCGAACGAGGTTGGTAAAGTTGGCGGACGCAATACACGGGCAAATGCGTCCGAATCAGGAGCCCAGACGGGCGACCTGGCTTCTCAAGAGGCGGGTAAAATCAGTAAATCGAAGGGGGCGTCCGCGTTTCGTGACCTTCGTACCAGAATTCCGGCAGAAACGATCCGATTCTTCCTGGTTTCAAGTCATTATAGACGACCTATTGATTTCAGTGAAGAACGTATTCTGGAAGTTGGTAAAGGACTGGAGACCTTCTATCGATTTTTTAAACGCTATCAATTAGTTACCGGCTTGTCTTTTTATGACCTGAACGCCCCCCAAACACGGTCCGAGGCCGATACGTTATGGTCCGTGGAGTCGAAAACACCCTTTGTCGAACTGATTTTGGATTATCGGAATCGATATTTGGAGGCGATGGACGATGATTTCAATACGGGCGGGGCAATCGGTATTCTATTCGACTTGCTCCGCGAACTGAATAAATTCGTCGAATCGAATAAACTCGAAGGAGCCTCTTGTCAGGTGAAGGATGTTTCGGATAAATTGACAGAATTAACCTTTGGCGTTCGTATTTTAAAAGAGATCGCGCAAACACTCGGGCTCTTCCGTGTCCCACAGGAAACAGGTGATTCCGGTGGTAATAGCGAACTTGTTGAAAAACTGGTTCAATTATGTATTGAATTGAGAATGGCTGCTAAAAAGAACAAGGATTTTGCCACTGCTGATGAAATACGCAACCATCTCAAGGACATGGGTATTATTTTGGAAGATCGTCCTGGTGGTACTATCTTTTCGTTAAAATAAAATTCGTTTCCAACGTTCTATACTCAAGGTCGTTATAAAAGTCTATTTTTCAAAACAGGCGCGACGCCTGTTTTGGAGTATGCGGACGAGACCTGCCTGCCGTCAGGCATGGCGTCCGCGCTCCCGGGAAATGCCGAATTTATAACGTCGTACAGTATATACCCCTAATGGAATATATCCCCTAATGAATATTGCTCCCCTAATAGATATAGAACCCCCTAATGGATAACACGGCAGGAAACCTCTAATATAATATTTTATGGGCTGGTTATTGCAAAATACTCTATATTTTGTTAAACTGTCATTTTTACCGTTCCATATCCTCTAATGGGGTATAACCTCTAATGGGGAGAAACCATTCCACAACCTCTGACAGGGATGATATTTGCGGTATGTTTTTCCACCGTTTCCAATCCCTAAAAGGGATAAAATCAAAACCATCCCTGCTGGGGATCTGAAAGGAGTTCGTATGCACAAAAAATATTTGCTGTTGTTGGTATTGTTATTGGCGATATTATTCCTGAATCCGGTTCAAGGCGAAGAGAAGGAAGACGGTATTGTCAAATACATGAAGCAATTCCATAAAGAATATACAATAACGAGTCTGACACCAACCGTCTGTTCACTAGGTGGTTTTGAAAAGCCTGCGTCCTGTACCGCACCTGTTTGTGTTCCCGTTATTCAGGAGGCGGAGAAAATTTTGGGGAAAAATCGAAAAATCGAAAAAATCTTAATCTTCTGTCCGGACGCTATCGGTGATTTTCTTGTCCCATTTTATCCCGCCTCGTTTGAAAAACTCCGCAAATGCAACGATCTTGTTGTTTTGGGAACCAATGTTATGCCGAGTGTAACGCCAGTATGCTTCGGCTCTATTTTTACAGGAGCGCCTCCGGAAGTACATGGAATCATTAAATATTCCAAACCGATTATTAAAATCGGGACACTGTTCGATTCCTGTATTAAGGCGAATAAAAAGGTCGTCATCTGTGCCGTTCGTGATTGTAGTATCGACCGAATCTTCCGTGAACGCAAAATGGATTATAATTCGTTTGATTCGGATGAAGAGGCGTTCGAGTTTACAAAAAGGTTATTAAATGAGGCCGATTATGATCTGATTCTATGTTACGACGGCGGTTACGATTCAACGATGCATGCTACAGGAACACGTTCTCCCCAATCGATTCAGGCAATGAATGAATCGATCAATCGTTACGAGGAACTTGTTCGATTGACAGATATTAAATGGTCTCAATACAATCGACTGACCATATTCGCGCCGGACCATGGAGCACATGATCTGGCATCTGGAAAAGGGAGCCACGGTACCGCGACGGCAAATGATATGCTGGTCAATCATTATTATCGTATTCGTGCAAAAAAATAAATATAATCATCAAGACCGTTTTAAATTCCTTTTGTCCAAACAGGTGTTCGCCTGTTTGGAAGGAAGTGGACGAGACGTCCGTTCCCCAGAAGGACAATATCATTTCGGTATCATTTCGGTCTGAAGTATAATCAACTCGAACTGTCATTGTATTCCATTTACAGTTCGAACAATAATATCAATTAAGGAGTCGTTTATGAAACGTTTAACACTACTTCCGCTATTGTTCTTGTTACTAGCGGGAATATCCGGTCCGGTATTTGCGAGTGGAGATAAAAATGATGTTCAACTCAAACGGGAATCACAAGTGATTCCGACGTATGAAATAGAAAAACCGGACCTCAATCCGCTTTTTTATACCGGTCGTGTCTATCAGGGAGCCCAGGGGCACATTTATCCCTATGCTTTATATGATGTTCTAACGGACCGCAAGACGAACAAGTCGTATGATATGCTTTTTCTCGAAAACGAGTATATCAAGATCGGTGTTATGCCGGAGATCGGCGGTCGAATTCTTCAGGCAACGGATAAAACGGACAATTATGAATTTTTCTATCGACAGCATGTGGTAAAACCGGCCTTGATCGGTATGATTGGTGCGTGGATGTCCGGAGGTGTAGAATGGAATATACCGCATCATCATCGACCTAGTTCCTTTATGCCCATTGATTGGACGACCTCCGTTAATTCGGATGGCAGTAAAACGATTTGGGTTGGAGAAACGGAACTCCGCCATCGCATGAAATGGTCGGTTGGTTTGACTGTTCGACCGCACAGTTCGATTTTAGAAGCAAATATTAAAATCATGAATCGTTCGCCCTTTATTCAGTCGATGTTATCCTGGGCGAATGTCTCTGTCCATTGTAATAATGATTATCAAGTTATTTTTCCGCCGTCTGTTCAGCATGGAACAGGTCATTCCAAGGTTGATTTCGTCGACTGGCCTATTAATAAAGGGATCGATTACAGTTGGTGGAAGAATCATACCGATCAATTCCGTTCTGTTTTTGCTTGGGATTTCGACAACGATTTTCTGGCCGGTTACGATCACGGGAAAAAGGCGGGTACTGTTCATGTTGCGAATCATCACTTGGTTGGTGGTAAAAAATTCTTTTTATGGGGTAATCATGAACGTGCACAAATGTGGGACCGTATGTTGACCGATGATGATGGCTGTTATCTGGAATTAATGGTCGGAGCCTGGTCGAATAATCAGCCGGACTACAGTTGGATTGCTCCGGGGGAAGTACGTGATTTTAAACATTATTGGTATCCTATTTCTGGAATTAAACACGTAAAATATGCGACCCTGGATGGTGCGATCAATCTTCAGCGCGAAGGAAAAGACAAGGTTTTCGTCGGCTATTGTCCGACACGTGTTTTTGAAAATGTCAAGGTCATATTCAGTATTAAGGGGAAAAATGCCCGTATGAAGACTGTTAATATGGCACCAGGTAAACCATATCTGGAAACATTTACCATAGATCCAAACGTTAAAGACACCGATATGCGAGTCGAGTTTACCGATAACACCGGACGATCCATCGGAACCTATGCCCCGGTCCTTCTGACGAAGGAAGAAGAGCCCGAACCGGTTCATCCGACTCTTGCTCCTAAAGACTACAAAACAAACGAAGAACTCTATTTGGCCGCACTTCGTATGGAACAGTTCCATAATGCGCAATTAAATCCGGTTCCCTATTACGAAGAAGCACTTCGCCGTGATCCGACCGATGCCCGTGTCAATACAGCCATGGGTATTCGTTATGTCCGACAGGGAAAATGGGAACTAGCCAAAAAACATTTATCTGCCGCAATCGACAAATTAGGTAGAAACTATACCGTTTTGCGCGATGGCGAACCACATTATTATATGGGAATCGTCTATCGGGCCATGAACGATCCGAAGAAGGCGAACGATCAATTCTGGAAGGCGACTTGGACCACCGAATACGAATCGGCCGCTTTCTATGCGCTGGCTCAATCTGCGGCTATTGAAGGCAACTATCAGGATGCGCTTGCTCGAATCGACGAATCACTCAATACGAATGGACGCAATACAAAAACACTCCTGTTAAAAGCGTATTTGCTCCGGAAGATGAATAACAAGGCTGGTGCGGAAGTCGTTCTGACCGATATTTTAAAACGTGATCCATTGGATTACCAGGCACTTGCGGAAACATCTTTCTTGAAGAATAACGATGCTTCCTTCCTAAAGGATGCCGAAAAGACACGTGGTGACGATATGATTCGTCTTCAGGAACTTTTGGAAATGACGGTCGATTATGGTAATTTCGGCGCCTATCGTGAAGCCATTCAGCTTCTAACTGCCGCAATTGATATTGGAGCTCCCTACGCAAATAGTCCCATGCCCTATTATTATCTGGGCTATTATCTTCAGAAGTCGGGTTCGGATCAGAAGGTACAGGCCGAAGACTGGTTTCGCAAGGGGTCAGAACAGACCTCCGATTGGTGTTTTCCATTCCGTCTGGAAGAAGTCGAACTCTTTACGACTATTTTAAAGACCCAACCTCGGGATGCCATGGTTCATTATTATTTCGGTAATCTTCTCTATTATTTGGAACAGAAGAGCGAAGGAATAGCGCAATGGGAACTGGCGGTTGCCCAGAAACCGACCTTCGGTCGTGCCTGGCGTAATCTGGGTTTCGCCCATGATCGATCGGGTGATACGAAAAAAGCCATTTCCGCCTATGAAAATGCCCTGAAGTATGATACAAGCGATCCACGAATCTTTACGGAACTCGATATTCTTTACGCCAGAATTTTTAAGCCTGCGGAAGAACGCCTGGCGATTATGGAGAAAAATCTGGCAACGGTTATGAAACATGACGATGCTGTTATTCGATTGGTCGGTCTTTATAACGAAACAGGTAATAGTGACAAGGCAATTGATATTTTCAAGAAGCGTCATTTTCACGTTTGGGAAGGCGGTCGTGCCGTCCATGATATTTTCGTTGACGCCCATTTAATTCGCGGATTACGTCTACGGAACGAGATGAAGTTCGACGATGCCATTAAAGATCTCGAAACTGCTCAAACCTATCCGGATAATCTGGAAGTCGGTCGAACAATAGGTGGTGGACAAAACGCTAAAGTTTTCTATCTGCTAGGAACTGTTTACGACGCCATGAACGAACCGGAAAAAGCGAAGTCGGCATATCAGAAGTCGATAAAGGGAGAAAACGCCCCTTCGTCTCTTGTTTCCGAACTAACCTTCTTCCGTATCATGGCCATGAAGAATCTTGGTCAGGAGAAGGGGGCCAATGATCTTCTAACAAAGTATCGAACCGCCATTGAACAAGAGATGGGTAGTCAGCGTAAAGTTGATGAATTTTCGAAATTCGGCGAGGAGGGAACTGCTATGGAACGTCAGGCACAACTCAATTACTATCTAGGGCTTGCCGCCTACGCTAACGGTGATAAAAAACTTCGAAACGAGTATATCAATAAAGCACTGAAATTTAATCCGAATCTGATTTGGGCCAAATTATTTAAGAATGAATAATCAGTCCAATGTAAAATATTAGAGGAATCCCCGACACGAAGGTGTCGGGAGGTTTTTTATCACACCTGCTATTCTGTACGACGTCATAAATTCGATATTTTCTGGGAGCGCGGACGCCATGCCTGACGGCCGGCAGGTCTCGTCCGCATCATTCAAAACAGGCGTCTCGTCTGTTTTGAAAAATAGACTTTTATAACGACTTTGAGTATATTATAATAGATAAAAAAGTGAAGTTTGTTATTGTAAAATATTCTATGTTACGGCAGACTATCTGTGTTTATCCGTGATATTCGTGGTTCCAAAATCGTTCGTGAATCGTTACATATGTTTTTTTTGTTATTGTAAAATATT
>CAYUAP010000044.1:21381-30908 GCA_964442735.1 uncultured Planctomycetaceae bacterium
TTTTTTTGTTATTGTAAAATATTCTAGTTTACGCAGACTATCTGTGTTTATCCGTGATATCCGTGGTTCAAAAATCGTTCGTGAATGATTACATATGTTTTTTTGTTATTGTAAAATATTCTAGTTTACGCAGACTATCTGTGTTTATCCGTGATATCCGTGGTTCAAAAATCGTTCGTGAATGATTACATATGTTTTTTTGTTATTGTAAAATATTCTAGTTTACGCAAACTATCTGTGTTTATCCGTGATATCCGTGGTTCCAAAATCGTTCGTGAATCGTTATGAAATTTAAATTAGAAATCGTTATTATTTTCTTCTATTTCGGCATCGGAATCGGTACTGGAATCGGAATCGGCACTGGAATCGGAACCTGAAATCACAGTGGCGAAGTCGTCTGGATCCAGTGATTCCCGAATGACTTTTTCCACTTCTTCAAGGAAGTCCGGATTATCCTTTAGATACTGGCGGGCTTTTTCACGACCTTGTCCTAACGGCATATCGTTATATCGGAACCAGGCTCCGCTCTTGATGATGATCTTTTTATTGATGGCCATATCAAGAATATCACCTTCATAACTAATACCCGTCGAATGAAGCATGTCGAATTCTGCGGATCGGAATGGTGGGGCCACTTTATTTTTAACGACCTTCGCTTTTACTCGCTGTCCAATTACATTTTCTCCCTCTTTTATTTGACCGATACGTCGAACATCTATACGACAGGAGCTATAGAATTTTAAAGCACGTCCTCCCGGGGTTGTCTCCGGCGAACCGAATATAACGCCAACTTTTTCACGAATCTGGTTAATGAAAATGACCGCCGTCTTGCTTTTAGCAATAATACCTGTCATTTTTCGCAGTGCTTGGCTCATTAACCGTGCTTGTAGGCCGACATGAGAGTCACCAATCTCGCCCTGTAATTCTTTTTCAGGTACCAGTGCGGCCACAGAATCGACAACAATAACGTCAACCGCATTGGATTTGATTAATGTTTCGACAATGCGCATCGCCTCTTCGCCACTTCCCGGCTGACTGACCAGAAGAGATTCCAAATCGACGCCCAAACGTTTTGCCCAACTTGGGTCCAAGGCATGTTCCGCATCGATAAAGGCGGCGATTCCACCTTCTTTTTGCGCCTCCGCAACGATATGCAACGTTAACGTTGTTTTTCCACTCGATTCCGGACCGAAGATCTCAATGATCCGGCCATGGGGAATCCCATGACCTCCCAATGCCAGATCCAACGAAAGGGAACCGGTTTTTATGCCTGTTATACTAGGTGTTTTATCCATACCCAACGGCATGATAGCTCCCTGTCCGAATTGTTTTTCGATTTGCGCAACGGCACATCTCAAGTCCGGATTCTTCGAATATAACTCTTCTATTTTCCCCCTCGTACTACTGACAGGTTTTTTTTCCTTGTCATCCCCTTGTACTTTTTTAGCCATTTACTCCTCCTGAATTTATATTGATAATTGGTTGTTATTACTATTCTTTTTCCGATTTTTCTTTTAATTGGGCCTGTTTACGCGCCTCGTCAGAAATAATCCATCCGAGCCGTCCCAGTAACCGCAGATAAATAGCTGGTATGATACTGAACAGAAATGAAATAACCAGCGCTACTAATGCGACGATATTAAAGGCCCCATCACTTCGACTAGCTGTCCATAATGCAATAATAGCAATAAAGATCGTTAATGTAAAGAGGACTAAAGCCCAAATGTAAAAAATACACCAGGCTTTTCTGACCTGTGTAAAACTCTTTAAGACTGTTTTGGTTGCCAACATAAATAAAGTATCCGTTTCCGAAACAGAGAGAAGAAAAACCGGCAATAACAGAAGTGTGGAAATAGCGAACCCCCATTGATCAGGCAGACCAAGTATCATAAAAAGAAAATAGCCGGTACTCCCCGCGATAATTGTTAAAATTGCGAACCAGAAAAATTGACCTATTCCAGCGATAACATTATATTCCGGCCAGTCCTCCATTCGATCATCACCATTTGAAGTCGCTTCGAAAATATACATTAAATAGGGGAGTGAAAAAATACCCCATAAAAAACAAAAGAGAAATAAAATAACAGGATCATGTATAATACAGTAGGCGTAACTACTCAAATTTTCCCCTTCCGGAATATAATGTTTTTCCAGGAGCCGAATAAACATTTTTGTTCCTAAAAAGAAGGGAAGAAAGGCGGCCCCCATCATAATTAAAAGGCGCAAAATAAAACCGGGCGTAAAAAAGGGAATAAATAAATTATCCCAAAAAGGATGTACGGGCAGTACCTTCGTTTCCTCTTCCAATAATTCCGTTTCGTTCGGATCGTCTGGAAAACCCGATTGTCTTTGTTTACGTTTATAAATATCGGCCATGGAAATTTCCCCATCCTTGTGCGAAATGGTATCCGATGAACCATCATTATCGTCTAATTCCGAATCGCTTGTTAAATGAAGAAATTCAGTTGAAGAAGTCATTACAGGCTCCGGTATGGACACACCATAGATTTCCGGTTCTCCTGACTTCTCGAACTCTTCCTCGACGAGTTCCAGTGATTCCTCCACTTCCGTTCTGATTTCACTATGAACAGAACCGGACGATTCTTCATGTATACAAACCTTCTCTTCGTTTGGTGATTGCTCTTTTTCGTCCATGAATATTTTCCTGAAAAATCACAGTTAAATTTTAAATAAAAACACTCGAATTACAATTATACTCAAGGTCGTTATAAAAGTCTGTTTTTCAAAACAGGCGAGACGCCTGTTTTGGAGGATGCGGACGAGACCTGCCTGCCGTCAGGCATGGCGTCCACGCTCCCGGGAAATGCCGAATTTATAACGTTGTACAGTATATTTACAATTCGTATAAAGATTTTTGGAACACAGACGAAACGTCCGCATTCAAGCCCGAAGTACTGTTATTGACGAATATGACCATTACCATAAACAACGTATTTATAACAGGTTAATTCGTTAATGCCACAGGGGCCACGTGCATGGAATTTATCGGTACTAATACCAATTTCCGCCCCCAAACCGAATTGCCCTCCATCGTTTAGTCGGGTACTGGCGTTGACCATAACCGCAGAACTGTCTACAAGCGATGTAAATTTACGAATGGCGGAAATATCCTGCGCAATAATGGCCTCCGTGTGATGGGAACTGTGCGCGTTAATATGCGCAATGGCCTCGTCCAAGGTATCGACCAAATTCAAGGAAATAATGGGGGCGAGATATTCTTTATAGAAATCTTCATCTATTGCTGCCGTTATATTCGGGACAAGAGATTGAGCCCTGATATCGCCACGAACCTCAATTCCATTTTCCATTAGTTTTGAAACCAGACGGGGCAGAAGTACCGGCGCTATCTCTGAATGAACGACTAATGATTCTGCCGTATTACAGGTTCCCAAACGCTGGCATTTCGAATTTATCAAGATTTTTTCCGCAATATCGTGATCGGCGGATCGATCGATATAGACGTGGCAATTGCCCGCGAAATGCTTGATAACCGGCATACGGGCTTCTTCTGTCACCCTTCGGATCAGCGATTCTCCACCTCGAGGAATCGCCAGATTTATATATTCCGGAAGATGAAGCATTTCATCAATCACCGATCGATCCGGAGTATCTATTAACTGAACCGAATTTTCCGGCAGACCGGCTGTTTTAGCCGTGTCGGCCAAAACTTTTCCCAAAATTAAATTGGAGTGAATTGCCTCTTTTCCTCCACGGAGAATAACAGCATTTCCACTTTTTATACAGATTGCCGCCGCGTCCGTGGTGACATTCGGTCGTGACTCGTAGATAAAGAATATAACCCCCATCGGAACCCGAACCTTCTGAACTTCAAAACCGTCCGGGCGGATGCTTGATTCGATTATTTGACCGATTGGGTCAGGAAAGGCCGCTATTTCCAATAAAGCGTTACCCATTTCCTTTAACGTCTTTTCCGAAAGGCGGAGCCGATCTATCATAGCCGGAGAAAGATTGTCCTTCTGTGCTTTTTCGATATCCAGAGCGTTCGCTGTCAAAATTTCTTCTTTTCGGACCAGAAGTTGTTCCGCGCATAACCGTAACCAATTAATCTTGATCTGACCACTCAAGCCCGGCAATTGTGCCGCCGCTTCCTTCGCTTTTCCAGCGACATCCAAACAGTATTCTTTTATTTCCATCTCGTTTTCCTTGTTATTATTTTATCAGGAATGAAATTAATTGTCGGGTTGCCCGGGCACGATGACTAATAACACTCTTAATAATCGGGGCGAGTTCACCGAAGGTTTTATGATATTCAATAACCTCGAATAGCGGATCGTAACCGAATCCATTCACTCCGTTACGTTGAAACAGAATTCGGCCATGACATTGCCCTTCCGTCGAGAAGCAGATATGCCCCTCCGGATCGGAAACAACCATGGCACAGGTATACCAGGCGCCTCGTTTTTCCAGTGGGACGTTTTCAAGTTTCTTCAGGAGTAGATTGTTATTGTCTTCATCAGTCGCATGGGGACCGGAAAAACGTGCGGAATAAATGCCGGGTTCCCCCTTGAGCCAGGAGACCGAAAGACCACTGTCTTCCGCAATAACCCATTTTTTAAGATGTTTCGCTTGTTCCGCCGCCTTTTTCGTCGCATTGGACAGGAAGGAATCTCCGTCTTCAACGACCTCAATAGCTTCCGGATAGTCCAGAAGTGTATGAACTTCAAATCCAAATGGCTTCAGAATTGCGTTCATTTCAATTCCTTTATGCCGATTTTTTGTTCCCAATATTAAATAATTCATAATAATACAGTATGATTCAATTTATACGGAATAAAGCCGCATTCGATTTATAAATAAATGTTGTTCAGAACAAAACTGACGGGCCGCCCTGTTTTGTTGGGATTAAGGCCGGAACATACGCGTTCCGGTCTTTATTTAACGGTACCTGGACGTCTGTCTTCCCCGGGAATTATGAAAGCTCGTCTATCGTATATATTTTTCGTGAAAGATCTTCCAGTTCGACCTGAATTTTTCGTGCCAACAGTTCCTGGGCAATAACGCGTCCCGGCCCGTCGGGAGTCTGAACTATTTTTCCAACAGGAGGTAATATTTTTATTCCTTCATGATAGGAATCATATTCATATCGCAGACAGCATTTCAGGCGTCCACACCGTCCGGAAATTTTTGTGGGATCAAGAGTGGCCTTCTGGATCTTCGCCATTTTCATGGAGACTGGAGGCATTGCCACCAGCCAGGAATTACAGCATACTTCCCGCCCACAATCTCCGATATCCGCCAGAAGTTTGGTTTCGTCCCGAACTCCAATCTGCTTCATTTCGATTCGTGTCTGAAATTCCGCCGCCAGAACCTTAACCAATTCTCGAAAATCAATTCGGCCGTCCGCAACATAATATACGATGACACGTTCACCACCGAATATTCGCTCGACGCGAACCAGGTCCATGACAATATTCATGTCGCGTATGATTTTTTTACAACGATTGAATTCGTCCTTCGATGCGTCCCGTAATTGACGATATTCCATTTCATCCGAAGGAGTCATTATGCGCAGGATACGATCATTTTCCACGTTGGCATCAATATCTTTTACGGCTTCCTCGGTCGCTTCACAGAGAACCGTTGCGGCTTCCTGTCCTCTTGTTGTATGGACTATAACCCTTGTTCCATGAATTAAGAGGTAGTCATCAGGCCAGGTAAACAGACCGATAATTCGCATTGCACCATATCGCGCTATATATTTTTTCATGTTATTCTCAACGAAATACGTTTGCTTCAATGGAATAGGGAATTTCACCGGAAGTAAAATTCGGTTCCACATGAAAAACACCGCCGACACTAACTTTTTTATTGGCACGATAATTCACGGACATTCCGTTTTCCATTTCAACGGCGATCATATCGGCCGGATTTGTACCCGGATCGCAAAATTTACAATGGGCCAAAGTTCGGACCATCGTAAAATCTTCGATTCCGGACAACTGCTTTGTCGGATACATAAATCCTTGAATAAAAACTTTATGTCCGTTCAGAGCCAAAATTGGTTCCGGTATTTTTCCAGTCTTCGTATCGATTGCCATGGTATTAAAATCAACAATAGCATAGCCGGGAGGCGCGTTATGATAGTAATACCAAACTTGCCAGCAGATCGAGGATATACCGATCAACACGGAAAAAGCCAATCCGGTCGTCGAGAGAGCGAAGCCGCCAATTTCTTCCGGAGCGTCCAGTATTTTACGTAGAGCCAGAATGCCCATGACAATTCCAGCTAGCGCAAAAATAATAAAAGAACTCCAAAAAAAACCAAGAATCGAGATTAAAGCCGCCACAAGCGAGCAGACCGCAAGGGTCCCTATCTGTTTATAGTCGGTGGTCTGTTCATCCCCTTGACCTTCATCGTATTCGTGGTAAATACCACGTAGTGCATCATCAAATTCGGTCTTCATCCATAGACTCCTTTATCTCGTTTAAGGTTGAAGTGATTGAGCAACATCGGTTCGATAGGCAATGACTGCTGGTAAATAACCAACGAGCGATGCCAACAGAATCAGGCCGGGAATCAAGATCAGTTCGGCCAATTGGAAGTCCCAAGGTCGGACCATAACGTTGGAGTACTCCATAATCCACGGATTAACGAGGGCTATGAGGCCATGACCAATCAAAATACCGAGGAGTCCGCCACACAAAGACAGAAGAATCGACTCGAAGAAAATAATGGCCATAACGGTAGTTCGACGTGCCCCCAGCGCTCGCATAATAGCGATTTCCTGACGTCGTTCGTTCATCGTGTTATAGATACTAACCATCATTCCGATACCGGCAACAATAATGACTAAAACGGCAAAAATGATCAGAATCCGTTGAATATTACCAATAACATCCTGGAAGAAGGAAGCAATTTCCTGAACGGGCGCAACGGCCTGGGCTTCCAGAAGTTCTCCTTCGATTTTCGCGGGAAGTGCCGTTACCGCCGTATTATAGACCTTCTTCTTCTGCGTCTTTACCAGTTCCTTTTCCGATATTTCTACTCCGGGACGGGCCGAGGTGATGGCGTTTACTTCATCCATCGTAGCTGTAACCGCTACATTTTTTTCCTTCGTTACAAGAAGAATTGCGGTTAAACGCCGTTCTCCATCATGACCATGACCCAGATGATCGTCATGATCATCTGTTTTCGCAGATTCACCAGTTTGTTCAGCGTGATCGGCGTGATCGTGTTCAGCGTGATCGTGATCGGCGTGATCTTCCGTCTTGACGTCTTTATTTTTAGAAGTTTTTTCATTTTCAGCGGCAGTTCCTTCTGCCGAAAGTCCCATTGCGGCCAATTTTTCCTGTTTTTCTTTTTCAACGAGGGTATAATCGACCTTAAATCCCGTGGAAGGTCCTTCATGTTGTTTATAGAACCCTTCCAGATTGACAAATACGGCACGATCATTCGGAGTTCCGGTATGATTTAAAATACCGGAGATAACGAAGGGGTCATGAAGATCAGCGTCCTGACCGCTCTTTTTATGACCAAATCGAATTTTATCACCGACCCGAAGTCCTAATTTTCGTGCAACGGTGAAACCGACAATAGCGGAATATATTTCCGTATTTTTAAAGAACTCGCCGTCTCTCAGTGTATAATGTTTACCATCAGGACGAAGCAGTTTATCGAAATAATCGGGATTAGTGGCCACAACCGGATATCCCTGATAATTATCACCTCGAGCCACTGGAATGGCCGCATCCACTTCAGACGAATAACGACTCGTCTTCATTAATTCGTAATATTTATAGGGGATTAAACCCATCGGTTCCTGATTATAAAAAACTGTACTCAAAACAAGTGTTAATTTACTTCCTTTAGCACCGACAATTAAATCGTATCCCTGCGCCCCCTGTTGGAACGTTTTACTGATAACACCGTTAATGACCAAAACGGTAACGACAAGCGCAACACCCAACGACATCGAAAACGCGGTCAACGACGATGCCAACGCCCGATGTTCTATACTTTTCCAAGCTATTTTCCACAGACTCATTGTAATCCTCTTTTACCACTTTCTCTCAAATATTAGTCGCTTGTTCGTGATGCATCATTTCTGCCATTTTTTTGCCCGCTACAAGATTTACTTCCGTTAGTTGGTCAACCCGTTCGAATTGGCTTGAAACCTGCGGAGCATGTGTTACGATGATCAGGGCGACTCCTTCATCCCGACAGGAATTTCGGAGCATATCGATAACCAACTGTTGATTACCGACATCAACATTGGCGGTCGGCTCGTCTGCCAGAACCAGTTTCGGTTTATTGGCCAAGGCTCGTGCCACACAGACACGCTGCTGCTCCCCAACGGACAACTGTCCCGGCTTGTGATGCAGTCGATGACCCAATCCTACCTTGTTGAGTAATTCTATTGCACGTTTTTTATCGTGCCCTTTACCAGCAAAGGCCATGCCAAGCATAACGTTTTCCAACGCGGAAAAACCAGGAAGAAGATTAAATGTCTGAAAAACGTAACCAATTCGTATCGCACGAAATTGGTCTCGCTCCGATTCGTTTAAAAGTGGAATATCCCAACCGTCGATCATGACATGACCCGACGTTGGTCTTAAAATTCCCGCAATGATATGTAATAATGTCGTTTTACCGCAACCACTAGGACCTATCACAACAACCTGTTCTCCGGCATCGACATTCCATCGGGGAATGTCGAGAATCGGAAGTTCGTCGCCGTCCGGCTCCTTGTACGATTTTTTTAGATTTCTCAATTCCAGCATCATAATGAATTACCCTTAAAAAATAAAATAAAAGAAAACAATACATTCTTTTTATATTTTACTGGAAAAGTCCGTTTTTTTCAAGTGATCTTCATACAAAAACTTCTTTGATTTCCAAAACAGAACACCTAAAAGTTAAGTTGGAAAATATATAGGGAATAGAGAAGAAATAAAGTCTTGACTTGGTTTCTCTTTTGTTCCGGAATAACTTGTTTAATAGACATTATTTTTGAGGACCCAAAAATAATGTTTGACTTTTTCTATTTATTTATATATAATCTGTTATATGTATATAAACATGTATATAAAGTTGAAACACAAAAGAATTTAAGGAATTGATATTGATCTGTAGTTCGTAAATTAGAAATATCCGGCATAAAATGGTATCTTCCGGTTGACCGTAATTAGACAAAATGTCTGATTCCTGTATGCGGACGAGGAACCGTATTCCAATACGGTTCCCGTAATATATAAATTACGCGTAAATGATGATTATTGTGTTTAAAAATACCAGAAAAAATGTCTTTAATCGTATCTCCTGTGGCTATTGCCACAGGACAACCATTTTACAAATGAAAAATTGTAATGAAAGTAACGACTTCGTCCCTTCTGTTTATTGTTTTATTATTAGTGGGCTGTTCCACCCCGGATGCTGGTCCATCACAGAACCCCCCGGTTTCACGAGAACCTGTAACCAGCTTGACAGTCTCGGAATCAAAATCTGTTTCTGAATCAAAATCTGTTTCTGAATCAAAACCTGTTTC
>CAYUAP010000044.1:31008-35731 GCA_964442735.1 uncultured Planctomycetaceae bacterium
CGGAATCAAAATCTGTTTCTGAATCAAAATCTGTTTCTGAATCAAAACCTGTTTCGGAACCAAAACCTGTTTCGGAACCAAAACCTGCTCCGGAATCAAAATCTGAATCGGAATCAAAACCTGAATCGGCTCAAGATACCCTTCAAACGAAGGCATTTGTCCCGGAGAAACAAGTATTCTCCCATTCACTTGATAAAAATATTCTGGAGAATTTAAAGAAAATTCAAGTTTCCTTGTCGGATATGGCAACAAAAGACTGTATTACGTTCGAGGCGCAGGAGGTTGCAATTGCGGATATCAAGAAGATCTGCGAACGTGAACAATTAATACTAAAATTGGAATATCAGCCTTGTTTTGACAGAAAAGAGATAACCTTTTCCGTTCAGACGAAGGCCCCCTGGAGTTGGGTATTTGTGGGCACTAATAAAAATAATTCACAGAAGAAGGAATGTCTTCTCTTGGATTTTTCCGGTTCCAAACCGAATTTAACCGTAAAACAGGATGGAAAATGGATGTTGGCCGAAACAAAAACCTTTCTTTTAGGTATTCTGTCCTGGAGTTTAACGGATAAAAATGGCGTTGCAATTACGGATATCTCTGTTTTAAAGAATCCGTTTCTTCAGGCGGAAACTGTTAAATCCTCGATCTATTTTCCAAATGGAGATACGCCCTTGTTCCTCAACGCAATTTTTGATCTGAAACTAATGGTGGAAGGGGGACCCCTTCAGCTTCTTCCCTCTTGGAAATATACATTTGAACCCCAGGGAAAAGATAAAGTTGTACTTCCTCTAACGCAATATTATAACGAGAAGAAAGCGGAAAAGGAAAAAGAGAGAGGGACGGCGTTTTCCGGTCCGGTCATTGTCGGTCCCACTCCGGAAACCGAGACCATCGGTACTGTTATTTATCAGGAAATAGTCGATAATTTATTTGAATCCTATCATTTAACCGACGAAACGGATGTCGGTTTCGATGTCTATCTGGAAAAGGATGATAAAGATCGAATTCTTCTTTATCGGGCCCGTCCATAATTTGTAAAACTTCATGTCCTTAAAGAGTAAACACGATCATCATAAAGAAAGTAATATGTAATGAAACGACGGAAATTTTTAAAGACGGCGTGTCTTTTTCCGACCTTGATACCTGGTTCCGTACTGGGACTGAATGGAGTATTAGCTCCTTCAATGCGAACGACTATTGGAATGATAGGTTTGGGGTTCCTCGGTCGGGTCCATTTATATGGTCTCCTTAATAATCCAAAAGTCCAGCTTGTCGCATTGAGTGATGTCGATCAATGGCGTTTAAACGATGCGGAACGTATGGTTCACGAGGAGTACGGCAGACAAGATTTCAAGCCGAACGATAATGTTCAAAAATATCATGAATTTCGCGAACTTTTGGCCCGACCGGACATTGATGGGGTTATCATTACCATGGGTGACCGTTGGCATTCAACAGCATCAATTCTCGCAATGGAGGCTGGTAAAGACGTTTTTGTCGAGAAGCCTGTTTCTCTGTTTCTTCAGGAGACTCGGGATATGGATGCGGCTGTTGAACGAACACGACAGATTACTCAAGTCGGAGTTCAACAACGAAGTGATATAACCTATCGTCATGTTTGCCGTTTTCTTCGGGAAGGCCGGCTTGGTAAAATCAGTCATATTTATATAACGGGTACCAGTTTCAGTCGTCCCGTCGAGCTTCAGGCCGAACCGGTTCCGAAGACCCTTGACTGGAATCGCTGGTTGGGTCCCGCCCCTTGGCGTCCCTATAATTCACGATTTCATCAGTTGGGACTTCCTCTTTCGGTGGTTCCCTGGTCCTTCTGCTCCGATTTTGGAAATGCTGCCATTGCCGATAGTGCTGTTCATTCCTTCGATATTATCAATTGGATACTCGGAACAAAGGATTTTGGCCCTCTGGAAATTACTCCTCCCGGTCCAAAATATCCATGGCTAACCTATCGTTTTCCCAACGATGTCTATGTCCAGGTTGTTAATAATCTTCTTCCCCAGAATGTTCTGAACTATCCAAAAGGATGGAATCCCAATATCGGTATTCAGTCATTCGGCGGACTTTTCATCGGTGAAAACGGCTGGATTCACGTGGGTCGTCTCGGATATCTGACCGCGAGTTCACCCGACCTGATTGCTGATGCGCCCGGCTATTATATCGATCGACCTGATGCCCATAACGTCCCATTCGTTAAACGAGGTAAACACTACTGGACCGTCTTTTATGATCATAAAGACAATTGGATCGATTGCGTTCGTAGCAGGTCCGTTACTGCCGCTCCCATTCCCATTGGGAGTGCCGCAACTCGATGTTCCATCCTGGGAGCTATGGCCAATCGACTTAATCGTTCCTTAAAATGGGATCCCGTTCGTATGGAATTTCAGAATGACGACGAAGCCAATCGACTTCGAAGTCGCGCCAATCGTGTACCCTGGAATTTGGGCTGATTTTGTCAAGAAAAGGATTTTAACATGAAATTCAAATATATTTGTCTTCCACAACTATTCCTCCTTCTACTGCTGTTTTCCATTTTGGAGATGGGATCTGCCGAAGAGATAACAGATAAACTCCGTCTGGCACTGGAATCGAAAATACCGTTGGAAAAATGTTCCGTATTATTCAAACAGGCGACACTTTCCGGAGATCCACAGTTGGTACCGTTAATGATACCGTTACTTGATCGGGAAGAATACAGTCATCTTGCCCGATATGTTCTTGAACAACTTGACATTCCGGAATCAGGGACGGCACTTCGACAAGCCTTGACTCGTGTCAAAAATCCTGCTCGTCTTTCCGGGATTATCAGTTCCCTTGGAAAACGTATAGAACCGGAAAATATAGACGCTATCGCCCCTTTTTTGAGTCATACAGATCCTGATGTCGTCCGTGCTGCCTCGTTCGCCATCGGTCGTCAAGGTACGGAAGATGCCGCCAATATCCTCCTAAAACAACTGGAAAAAGGAGACGGGCTCTTTCAACGTACAAATGGGATTCCCGGTCTGCTAACCGTCGCCGAACTTCTTCGTCAACAGGGAAAATTAAAAAAAGCGCAAAAACTCCTCTCTGTCCTCTGGATGGACGAAACAATTCCCGTTGCATTGCGCGCACAAATTGCAAACGCTTTATTGGCTGTAAATGATGAAAATCAGAATTCGGAATTACTTGACAATATTGTCAAGTGTAATGACCTTCGATTGTTGAATGTTCTTCTCTACAATGGCCGAAACATTAAAAATCGTTTAAAAATTCAGACTCTTTTGCGAGTTCATTTCGAGTCGTTTCCTTTAAAATATCAAGCGGCAGTTCTTCTGTATCTTTCGGAAAACGCAGCCGTGGCGAATAACGTAGCCGTAGAGAATAACGCGACCATGGAGAATAACGCGACCATGGAGAATATTGAATTTTTGTCGGCAAAAGGCTTGTCTGACGCGCCCTATTGTTTTTTTGCCCTGAACGCCCTTGAGAATATCGGAAACGTAGAGACTGCTAAAAAGATATTCACGTATCTTCCGAAGGTGAACAATAAAGCACAAGAAGAAGCATTTTTTACGACCCTTGCAAAAATGAAAGATTCAAAAATAGACGACCTCGTTCGTTCCGAACTGACCAAAGACACGAATTTAAATCGTATTAAGACATTGAATCTGGCAGCCCTTCGCCAAATTAAAGCCGATTCCATCTATAAAAAATATATCACAGATAAAGATGAAAATATTGCCCAAGCCGCAATAACGGCTATCGGTGCGACTGGTACTTCGGACACGTTTTCTGCACTTGTTCCATTGTTTAAAACCGCATCTCCGGAACGAATCGATATTCTTTTAAAAGCGATTCGTTCCATAACCTTGAGAGAATCTGATCGTGAAAAGGCGGCCAATAATCTGTCTAAAATTATACCGGAACTATCGAAGCCCGGTCAAATTCGTATTCTGGAAATTCTGGCGGAAAGAGAAGGAAATCGGGCACTTGATATAATTGTCCAATTCGTTCAATCGCCGGAGGTGGATATTCAAGATAATGCCATTAGAATACTAGGAACATGGAAAAGTGCAACAGCAGTCCCCTATCTGCTGGAAATAGCAAAAAGACATCCGAATGGTAAATATCGGAGTCGTGCCCTTCGTGCCTATCTCCGTTTTCTCCGGGAGAGTACCGCCTCCCCAACGGAACGAATGAATCTATGTCATGAAGCCATGGAACTCGCGGAACGTCCCGAAGAAAAACAACTTGTTTTGCATGCCTATAGTAGAATTTTCACGGAAGAAGCGCTCTTGTTTGTTGCTGATTATTTCAAAAATCAGGATTTAAAGGAAAGCGCATTTGAAGCCGCTGTTACCATTCTTGAAAATTTACCGGGAACACGTACTCCCAAAATAACGGAATTGATCCGATTTATTCAAAAGGAAACGAAAAATGAATCTTTAAAATCCCGTTTAGCCAAATTAATGTAACTTGAACGGTAAAGATACTAACGTGGATTAGGTACGATTCCTATCGTCAAACCTCCGATTATTTCCTGAAATTTTGCAGGTAAAGGTGTATTGACCACCGATAAAGGTGCATTGTCCACCGGTAAAGGTGTATTGTCCACTGATAAAGGTGCATTGTCCACCGGTAAAGGTGTATTGTCCACCGGTAAAGGTGTATTGTCTACGGTAAAGGTGTATTGTCCACCGGTAAAGGTGTATTGTCCACCGGTAAAGGTGTA
>CAYUAP010000045.1:0-35144 GCA_964442735.1 uncultured Planctomycetaceae bacterium
CTATTAATTCTATCAACTGTTGACAAATCGATAAACATAAAATGGAAATCAAGAGATCCACAAGAGGAAATGTAATGATACCCTGTTTCAATATAGCCTGTTATATTATAAAGTTCCGTTTTTCAAAACAGGCGAGACGCCTGTTTTTAGGATGCGGACGAGACGTCCGCGCTCCCGGGAAATGCCGAATTGATAACGTCCCGCAGTATATTAATACAGCCTGTTATCACCACTATCTATTATCACTTTTTTCCTAATTAATCCTGATATGCGAAGAATGTTTTTGAAGAGGAGACCGTTTCTGTTTCCCGACCAGTGGAACGAGTTAAAAATTCAGTAACCATATCATCGACGACATCATATTTAGCCGCTCCGTCAAGATTATTTTCTTCACTATCAAAAATTGATTTTTTGCCATTATTCTGTTCTATAGGAAGATAAAGATATTGATTTTCCACAACGGCAGCAGGCAGTACTTCCTCTTCCTCAATAATATCATTTTCTAACGCAAAAACTTCCTCCTGAACAACAGGAATTGTCGAGGATTGCGTTTCTGTTGGAAAAACATAATCATTCGCATAAAGACTGTCCCCTGTCGTTTTAATATTTTTCTTGCTATAATAGTCAGCCCAAGCATAGAAATCATTAATATTAATAAAGGTGTCATTATTATAATCGCACACTTTTAAAGATGCATCCTGATCCCACAATGGGGAATTCGTCTGGAATTTACTATAAACCATAGCGAAACGATAGAAATCATCAATATTAACATATCCATCTTCATTAAGATCGTAAATAACCGGATATAAAGGAATCTCGGGATCATCTGCCGTCAACACAGCCAAACCATTAAGACTGTTTTGAGTTGCGTCAACAGTAAAATCGTTGGCCACAGACTTGAAAACACCATCTTCAGGAAGAGGAACCCCTTTGTTCGAACCTTGAGTGGGAGTAAAACGTACACGGACCAAAAGTGAATTTTCGGTATTTCCCAATCCGGCAGTACGATCAATCGTTCCAGAAATCGTAATAGACCCATCTTCTGCATTAACAACTTTTTCAGTAATCGTTACGCCAGTACCAGCCAGGATAACAGGAGCAGAATTTTCGGTCTTTACAGAGAAATAGACCGGATTATAATTCAATTGAACACTAAATGAAGTTAAAACCCCCCCTCCATCGGTTGTTCCCCAAATATCCATATAGAAATTGGACCATTCATCAATCCAGGTTCTGGCACTAGCTTGATCAGCGGTAAAGTTGCTCCCGGTTGAATCTTGATTGGACAGACTTTGACATAATATCGTTATCGCCCCACAAGTACCACTGGAGACAGCGGAGTTATTCCAGAACCAGAGTTCGTCTCCATGAACAATAATGACATCGTTGGAATTGTTCTGCACTCCTTCGACCGCCAACTTTCCAACAGAAATAGCGGCACTTGAAAAACCGGAAACCGTTGCGGCTGTAGAACTTCGCTTTAAAGTCGATTCAAAACCGGAGGCCTTTCCCTGCAAGGTATAGATATAGGTCTGGTTGGCACTATTGGTCCCGGTAAATAAAATATCCTTGTATTCATCCTGGTCAATATAATTATAGAACAGTCCACTCCAGGAAGTTATTGTAGAATCCAGATTTACTAAAGTCTTGTCTGTAAAGTTGTTTTCGACATTATTCTCTAAATATCCCAATTTGGAATTACCACTTGCGGAAGAATAGAGATAAATAATATCATTATAGGAATCATTATTGATATCATCCACAACAACATTGATAACATCTGAAACAGAGTTGACATTACTGCTTTGAATTGTAAACTCTTTCGTTGTTTTAAATGTTGTATCATATTCGTAAAGGCGCAGATAGGCCGTTGTCCCGACAAAACGGGTCAGAATAATTTCATCTTTACTGTTGAAGTTTGTATTTCCTGCTGTAATTGCCGTAAATTCTTCTCCGGAAGCCACAGAAAAAGATTCGGCGTAAATTGCGTTTCCCGAATCATTTCCGAAAATACCAAGTGCTCTTAAATTGGCAGATGTTTCGGTTTCTGTTCCTCCCCGATATTGGCCGAGAAGAGCAAGATTGTCCAGTCCATCGCCGTTAAAATCACCAACAGCAATATCGATAATATTATAATTTTGATTTCCAACACCCAACAAGAAATTTTTATTGTGCAAGATATTAAAGGTCGTACCATTATCTGTTGTTTGAATCAGGTAATAGTCAACAACAGTCGTACCCGCCGACATAACGGCCACCCCCAGATCCGTACCATTCAAACTGAGGAAAGCCGCCTTCGTCAGATTCGTCCCCAACCCCAGCGTTGCCAGAAATCGATATTCTCCCGTTGCTCCATTATAGACCCAAAGAGCGGTCGAATCAACTAAAAGAATATCATTAATGCCATCCGCTCCGATAATATCCACGATATAGGAGGAATGGAATGTTGGGTTTTCGACTGTTTCCTGTAAAGTAAAATTGTCGCCTTCAAGTACAATCAATCTGTTGGAATTCATAACATACAGTAAACGATCATTACTAACTCCATTGATTCGGGTTGTTGCTACCGATGAATCGTTAACATTAAAACCAAGATTGGATATAGTAATAGTTGGTGCAAAAGAATCGCTGTAGGCCAAATCAGTCAATAAAACAGAGGCAACAAGGTTATTACCACCTACAACAAATTCTCCCACACTATAATCAGGTAAAAGCCAATCGATAGTCAAATTTCCCAAGTTCGTAGTATTATAGACCCAACTTTTCTGATGGAAGACGGCATCAGAACCAGTGGATTCCGGCGTTATCGATTTAAAATCCAACTGGAATGAATTGGTCTGTGTTGTACTACTTTGATTGGGCTCGCCACTCGTTACAAGGAACTCTTCCGTTGAACCGTTGTATTCCGCTTGAATCACATTAAGAAGAATACGTCCAGTATCACTGTCCTGATAGTATTTGGTTGGATTGGCAGCATCTACAAACTTTTTAGTGGAGGAATTGAAATTCCATCCATAAATATAGGAAGATACAACCATCGTTGGTGTAGAACCCGCCGTATTAACGATAGAAATATACTCCATCTGAACAACTAATTTCGAAACGGAATTGGTTGTAGAAGAGACACAAGCCTTCAGTTCGGGAAAAAGACCATAACTACTGCTAAAAACATTTTCATTAATTGTATAACTTGCTGCCGTTGTATTAAAGGTTCCGTCTGTTTTTGAACAGTAAACAGAAATAGCAAGGGAACCATCCACATTTCCCGTAATGACCATGAGGTCGTTATTCGCAGTATTCCCATTCGTGGAATCAAAATTACCAAACAAAACAGCCACTGCCGTTTCCGACTGGCTCATACCAGCATTGGAGAGCGATGTCGTAATGGCCGTGTTGGAAAAAGAACCTTCCCCATCTCCCATAAATACATAGACGTCTCCAGAACTAAAATCGACGGTTATATAATCATCGTTTCCGTCTTTATTAATGTCCGCAAATTGAATCAAATCACAAGCTTTTCCCGGAATGGACGGTAATTCAAGCAATTCTTTTGGGGCTTCATAATTTCCCCAGTCGGCGGACAACATCTGTCGCTCTTCTAATGGTTCCATACCAAGCGATCTTTTTGAAATCGATTTTGAATGGTTCTGGCGAACCGAATGAAATCCGAATAAACATTGCAGGATACTTTTTTTCATTTTATAAATCCTTGTTGCGAACAATAATAATATAGCTGAAATTACTCTTAACTACAATCGTATTTCCATTATTATAATCAAATACCTTGCTAAAAGAAATACGACAATCCACCTTTTTTTGAAATTTTTATTAAATTTTCTGTTTTTTTATGTTAAAGTGGGCTTGATGAACAAGCTGTACATAAAAGGGATCCGTAACATCCCGATTTTCTTCTGAAATAAAGATAACATTGTAAAAATACGGGCGTGTAAAACACGCCCCTATTTGAGAATTACACAAAAAGATTAGAGATTAAAGGTCCAACTCATTTTCAAAAACAATATCAATGGATTCTTCATAATTTGTTTTCGAATTACTCGTATCTGGAACGATAACGATGTCCTCTTCATCCGTAATATCAACGTCGTCTTCTTCAATCAAGTCAGACAGAGCCATATCCGCAAGAACGTTTGGATTGTAGATTTCCGCGTCCGAAACATCCAAACCAAGAGCATTTAACTCCCGTTTGGTCTGGAGATCGATAACCATACTCTTTGCATGACTGTCAATGGAAGTATCGTACGCCCTTTGCTCAACAATCACACTTTGACCGAATGGAGTAACCTCCACCGGAAGTGCTGCTTCACTAACTTCATCATCCACAACAATAGTACCGAGAATACCTTGGATATCCGCCGTTGTAATTGATTTTCGTTCACCCGGATTCAATGTTTCGGACATAACATCGTCACTATTATCCGAGTGACCTTCATATCCATACAAATGACCCAATTCATGAAGTAATACAGAGTAAAGGTCGTATTTGGTACTTCCAACATCCGGTGTATTTAACTGACTGTACCAAGTATATCCCAACGCATCATCGTCGATATATATTTTACCAGTTTCAACAGATGCCTTCGCCAATTCCGAACCTTCCAAATTCATAACAACCAACTGAACATCAACGGTTTTTTCCAAACCAAGAGCGTCTTTCCATTCCTGATTGGCAGCATCCAGAACAGCACCGACCCATGCAACATCATCTTCCGTATTCAAGACGGAACCGATATAACGTCGTGTAAAGGTTTCCGGGAACTCAATCTCTTTTTCACCAGAAACAACAGTACTCCAGTTAGCCCCATAGGAACCGCAAAATGCGTAGAAGTCATTGATATTGATGTAACCATCGTTATTGAAATCCATAATGGCATTTGCCGTATCATTGGAAATAATGTTTTTGCCATAATCAGTACAAAATACATAGAAGTCATTGATATTGATGTAACCATCATCATTGGTATCGAAGGAAATACCCCATAACTCTGTCGTTGACGAATTACCAAGATAGGCTTCAAATACACCCTTTTCCGATTTAATCAGGCCATTGGAAAGTTCCCAGCCGAGAGAATGCGGTTGAGCCGCATCGGCAAAAGCAACTCCACCATTTTGAACCGATTCCAATTTAACTCTTGCCAACAAAACATATCCGTCACCATTAAAGGAACCATAGGCAACACTCCCCCCAATTCCAGTAACCGTACCATTTTCCTGGTCAATCGCACAGGAACCACCAATGAAAGAACTTCCCAACTCTACATCAACTGCATTGAAATACTGATTGTCATAGGAGAAATCGACCGAAGCAAAGTTGTAGGACTGTCGTTCGGACGCCTTAACCCAAATTTCGGCATAAATCGACTGCCATTCATTAACATAATCAACGTTGGTGGCAAGTGTATCGACAAAACCACGGCTGTCCGTTTTCGTTTCCGCAGTAACCGTGCGAATATAGATACCTCCCTCCTCGACTTTTTCCGATTCGCCAATGGCATTTAACATTTGAGTCCTGTTTCCCTTGATAGAAATCAACTCAATCTGTTTGTCATTAACCAAATCAGTATCTTTAGGCGTATTCGTATATTCAGTCGCTCTTCGATAACCAAGTCCGGACAGGTTTTGCGTATTATTGACAGTCTCCGCCGGTGCCGGTACTATATCGAAATCAACATTTTCGGCTGTAACTCCACTAACAAGATTGACAGCAAAACGACAACACAACAAAGCCGTTCCATCCGATCCGAAGTTGTTAATCGGATTATCTCCATTTGCCTGGGACATTCCATAAATGGAATCCGTACCCATGGACCATACAATGGTAATATAGTCTTTGTCTCCATCCCCTCTAACCAATTCCCACGTACACAAACTGGAGTTACCAATATATACATTCCAATTTGCAACACTGGCGACAGTACCTTTGTCCACTTCAATCTGAAGCATGGCGGAAGCAAGTCCCGTTTCGGCATCAAAATAAAGATTGGCATAATCTTCAATCCACACTTGGAGATAAATTTTGCTCAAACCGGTCAAATCAACAGGGTTGTCTATTTTATTCTGCAGATATTCGTCTGTTGCATAACGAGCCCAATACCCATCGTCTTCATTTCCGGCTTTTTGTATGTCAGAATCCAGTGTACCACTCGTTGCCGCAACAAGTGCAATCGTCGAAGTATAACGTTCTTTAAGAGAAATATCGAAATCGGTTTTATCCGACAGTTTCGTCGTCGTATCCGTTACGGAAACAGTAGCCGTTAGCGGCGAATAATCGGCACTTCGATCATAATCGGTTTTTTCTATGAAGGTGACCGTTAAATTGCCATTAGCATCAAGAGCAACACTCTTGAACATATCAGGCAGATTATCCGTAATCGTTTGACCTTCGGCAATAGTCACCAATACATCATCTTTTCCCTTGAATGTCAATGCAACGGTGAACACAAGACTGGCGCGAGTGGTCTCGCTCAAATCACTATTAAGGTAATCGTTTAAAGCATATGTTTGTGTCTTGACATAACCATCGGCTGCCGTTTCGGCCACTGTTCCCTTGATTTCGGAAATAACAGTTGTAAATTCGGGAGCGACATAATCACCGGTCAACTTGACGGAGAGAGTACCAAAACCGGTTTCTCCGGCAGTGGCATTGTGCTTGTCAATCAAACGGTAATTAAAGGTCGTCGTCTTTTCCTGTCCCTTAACGAGCGAATAATAGGCATCGCTGTAATCGCAGACAAGTCCCGTCGCAATAAAGCTAACGGCTGCCCGTCCATCTTCCGTTTTGGCAAATTCCTTGGTAGTGCTATCGACCCAGATGGTACTGAACGTTGTGGTATTATCGGCGTTTTGAGCAACCAATTGATACCAACCTAACGTTCCACCTGTTGCCGATGTGTAACCATAGATCCAAATAGTATCCGTTTGAACATCCGCATGACGATCAGCCAAAATTCCACCATTGGCATCATCGGCATCATATCCTAAATTGTTAAAGTCGATTACAGATGTTTTCGAACTGGCGGATTGCGAAACATTGGTGTCAACATTGACCGGGATATTGTTAATTCCGGTAACTGTAATTTGAATGGTCTTGGTGGTCGCCAGATTAAAGGCAGTATCAATAACATCGAATGTATAGGTCAAAACAAGGGTATCCCCTTCACCGAGAAAATCGAATGTCGTTGCGTTATAGGTCATCTTGAAGTAAACTTCATTGGCAGTTGCAATATCGACGGCACAAATCGGTTTATTGGTATTGTCAACCGTATTGGTCAGCCAATTAAGAAGATCACTACTGGCAATACCATTTAAGGCGGCTGCCTGCAATTCAATATTACCGAAAGAACACCAGGTACCATTATCGTACGGGACATTTTCACCATCGACAATACTATCGGAGAAATCAACTGAAGAGACCGTATTTGTTGTTTCAGTATAATCGGTACTCCATTCCATGACTCCGGTAATCGGATCAATATCGCCAACTATTGGAGCCGCCTTGGCACGAACCGTCAAGTTGAACGTGAAGGTATTGACATCTGACGCACTGTTATCGGTATAGGATGCTCCAATGTTATAAACGACCCCTTCGGCATTCGTGTTGTAAAACATACCATTTTCTTCCATGGCCGTTTTCTTAACGTAAACAGACACTTTACCAGTTTGGTCATTGTAGACTAACTTGAGATTATCTCCTATAACACTATTGCCATAATTTGTAGCTGTAAAGGTATAAACACGACCTCTATCAGCAAACGTAGAGGCTAAAACCTCATTGGCAAGAACATATCCATCGTCATCCGCAGGTCGGGTCGAAACAGCCGTTGTCGCCAAATCATCAGCTATCACCAAATTCTCGGCCTTTCCATTAATCTTAATATGGACGTTATTAACATCTGTGGATAGACCATTGGAAGTGAATTTAAAACTAATAACGAAATCTGTAGACATATTATCGTTAAGCAGATTAAAATTCAAGGAGGCCGCAGGCGTAAAGGTCAACACTCCGGTTTCGGAATTATAGGCCAATTTATTAATTAAATCAGTCTCGGTAATACCAAACCAAGCGAGAAATTCGGCAGGAGTCGAGGCAATTAAATCATTACCAAGGAAAATTCTACCAACGGAAAGAGTCAGTCCCGTTAATGCAACGGGATAATCTTCCACATTGATAACTGCCGCCGTCAAGCTGGGATCGGGCTCCGAAGAAACAGGATCAGTTACATCATCATCAAAAACGTCGAAGAATAAAGATTGCTCCCAATCTTCCCCAATATTCGGATTGGCTAACGCCGTTGTTGTACCTGTCAATGTAATTGTTAAAGTACTTTCATTGGAAGAGGCCTTCAATGCGTCCGTAACGATATATCTGTACACAATGGTAACCGATTCACCGTCACGGAGGAAGGCAAATGCAGTACCGGCTGTAAAGGTAAACTGATTATTCGCAATCGATAACATACTATCCAACGCTGCCACGTTTGGCATATCCAGATTGGTACGATCTCCTGTATAGGAAATCGTTGTTGCCGTATCTCCCTTGGCAATGGTTTTCGTATCTTCATGATCGATATCACTTGCATTGAGAACCACAATACCTTCCACTTCCGTAGTACCAAACACAATGGTTCCATTTTCCATTGCGGTCGCTATGGTATCATTGGCTACAGGTGCCTGATTCAGACCATTTACGGTAAATAAAACATTTTTGGAATCGGTGGAAACAATATCGGCATCATTCTTCACTTGATAGGACAAACGGAGATTCAATGTCTCGTTAACATTAAGCTTCTGGAAAGATTCACCATAGGTCAGAACTAAATGACCGGCATTATCCACGGAAATCATGGAACGCAAGACATCACTGTCTTGCAAACCGAAGAAATCGCAAATAGCCTGAATTCCTGTCGCAACAGTTATTCCAGAATTATTGGTAATCGTCGAGGTTTCGGACAGTGTAAAGGAATCTATTGAAATAACCCGATCTTCAATATCGGACGCAGCAAGAGCCCCGGCATCGGCAGAAGTGTTTTCATCTGTCACAACAGACGCCTCTTGCTCTACCGTCGAATCTATAATTACCGGAACTGTATTGACCCCATTCACGGTAACCTTAATCGTATGAATAACACTAGGCTCGTTTTGAGCATCCATCACCATGTAATTATAGCTAATGTCAATTGATTCACCTTCACGCAGGAAGTCGAATAAAGTTCCGGGCGTAAAAACAAATGCGTTTTCAGTGGCATTCACAACCAGACAATTGTTTACCGAGGCCAAAATAGCGTCAAGTTTCGTCTTTATGGCATTATCACGTTCTACGTTTTCGCCCTTAATTGTAAAGGTGGCATTATCAGTCGATTTAACAACTTTAACAGTATCATTATAATCAACATCATTATACCCCAACTGGTCTTTACTAAATGTAATAGACGAACCATTTTCCGCAATCGCTCCCTGTGTATCCTGGGTAGTCGGAGCCTGATTGGTTCCATTAACAATAATATCGAAATGGGTTGCGGTAGAAACGACTTCGTCGGTACCGGTATTCTTTATTGTGGAATTCCAATGGAAGGTTGCCGTAATCCCCGTTGGAATCTGCTGCAGAATCAGACTGACTGCCGTCAACTTTTCTGTATTAGTCGTTATTTGAAGCGACAAACCATCACTGGACACTTCCATCATATTGGCTTTAAGATAGGCGATATCCGTATCGGAAAAGACCATCGTTCCCCCAGTAAAGGTAATGAAATTGTCTTCAACAGCCACAACTTCATTGAAACGAAAATAGGTGTTCATGCCAATAGCATCCACTTTTGCATAGAGATCACTCAAGACAATGGGATTGGCCAGAACCGTAGCGGTATCCGCAATGGGCTCGAAGGCGATTTCACCCGTTCTGGCAACAGGATTATCCAATTCGCCCGTAACCTTGAAACTGACCTGGAATGTAGTGGCACAACCAAAATCCTTGTCGACAACATCAATATTCAAAACGATATTGGCTGTAACAGAAGGGGGCAGGAAATCGAAGATATTATTACCATTTGCATCTTGCAACGTAAAGGAAATAGTTCCTGTTTCCGTATCTTTAACCGCATTGCCAAGTAAAACATCTAACGCAGCAGCCATTTGGGCCGTGTAATTGACGGTATCATCAGTTTCATTAGTAAAACCAAGTGTTGTCTCCGCCTGATTGACTCGAACATTTCCGAAATCATACCAGTGATCTTCTCGTGTCGGACGTTCACTACTGAAATTAGCTTCATCTTCTGCATAACCGACAACAACATAATCAGAGGCGGTAAAGGCAATCGTCTCGGTCGAATCTTCCGATCGAGTGATATCGGTATCCAAGGCGTTTCGTTCGACTTCCGGCGGAAGTTTATCCATGACAACCAGGGTAAATGGTTTCTGGTCGTTATTATTTGCCCCATCGGTTAACACCGCGTTAAAGCCGAGAATGGAAACAGACTGAACGTTACTCGTAAAGTATTTGGAATTAAACGTCGCACGTGCCGCAGCGTCAACGAAAAATATTGCTCCAGTAGCTGTATCAATATTAAGCAGATTCGTTTCGGTGAATTCCGCCGAATCACTCGTGGTTCCATCTTTATATTTAATGGTATAGGATAATCCAGATGTCGATACCCCCCATGTTCCAGTCTGACCTTT
Organism: uncultured Planctomycetaceae bacterium; assembly: GCA_964442735.1. Taxonomy (GTDB): domain Bacteria; phylum Planctomycetota; class Planctomycetia; order Pirellulales; family Thermoguttaceae; genus JAUNBG01. Next base: position 10,693 of record CAYUAP010000045.1, read on the forward strand.
ATCCAATTTTCCCTGAAGATTGGAGAACGATTTCAATTGATCGGCGGTCGGAGTATCTCCACCAACGGAACTGGAAATGTTGATAATCTGATCAACATTGACTTCCGGAGCGTCATAATCACCCTGTAACGCATAATTATACGAGACAGAACCACTCTTGTTCGTTGTGGCAGTTGTACTGGAATCCTGAACGACAAATGCCACTGGAATTGACAGGATATCCCCATCGGCCAAATCCCATTTTAGGGAGGACTGTGAATAATCAGGCGTAAAATAGACCTCTGTCTGGGCGGCATTCCATGTAAAGGTCCCCAATTTGATATTATCTTTAATCAGATCTATAGAGGTATTACCTCCAAGAGTTGTTCCGTTAATACTGTAAATGGAATGGGTATCTTTAATATCAACATCAACAATTCCAAGGTCGGCCAACGAGATCGTATAGGGATTTACATCGTTCCGAACAGCCAAATCCCAAATGACTTGATCTGTATTTGCCGTTATAGCCGGTTGATCATTAACACCAGCTATCGTCACACTAAAGGCAACAGTAGGTGAATTCGTCAGATCAAAATCATAATCGGCAACTTCAGCAGTAAAGGCCAGGGTCAAAACACTTCCTTCATTGAGGAAGTTGAGTATTTTATTACCTTCCGCGTCATAAAGAGAAACAACGAAATTCCCGTCCGCGTCAAATCGCGGATTGAGAGCGGCTAGAATATTGGCCCATTCAACATCAGTATTATTCGTTAAAGAAGTAACAGCATCTATCGTGGACCATTGAATGGTCGAATTTGCCAGCACCAGCGCCGCATTTCCGAAGAAATATTTGCCAGGAAGCGGATTGGCGTTTCGAAGTGCACTAAAAGTATCCTCGTCTGCAGCATCGGAGATCGTCCAATGATTGGCAAATTCAGCATAGGCAACAACTGTTGTCCCGGCGTTCGATTCTTCGGTCCAGCCAGTTATCTCCGTGGCCGGATTGGCCGAAACGGTCGGAACATCCTTTGAATCCATCGTAAATTCTATCATGTTGGTATCGATAATACCTCGACCGGAATCATCACCCAGGGAAACATTAAACGAAATCGTGGTATCAGCGGCAAAAGCGGTGATAAAGGCCGTTCGCGCCGCATCGTCAATAAAGGAAACAACACCCGTTTCACTATCAATAATAAAGAATTCGGAAACTTTACTGGTGGTCACAACATTATCGGCGTTGTAAATAAATTCATCGGCACCAATGGACCAAACCTTTGTATAGATTTTAGTCTCGCCATTTTCAACATAGGAACAGGTGGTTCCCTCAATTGCGGCAGTAGCATTAAACGCATTCGTATGGGTCGAAGTCTTGAGGTTGGTGGCAAACAGGATCGCGCTATCCGTAGTAATTTCCGGTGCTTTATAGGCACCATTGATCGTAATTGACAGGGCTGCGGTAGATATATCGTCGCCGGCAGCATCGGTCATTCTATAATTGACAACAAGTGTTGCTACTGTACCAGGAAGAATATCGTCGAAGGCTCCATTCAAATCCACCTTTATGGTATGTTTCGGAAAATGTTCAGAACCTTCAATAGCAACTGGTGTGTCTATCACTTCTCGCGTTAACGTAACATAAAGACCGGATTCCGGAGCTGTTTCGGAAACAGATGTAATAATCCAGGCCGTTTCGTCGGCATTCAGGGCAACGGATGCGTAAAGAATGTTGGAATCACCAAAATTAGTGGAAACGGAATTATCATAATTCGCAATTCCCACAAGATTAAACGTGTCCCAGTAATCAACATCGGTATCGTTCGACAAAATTGTATAGGAATTCGTAACATCGGCGAATTGACTACCAACATCATTAACCGCAATCGGAGCATCATTGACCGGTTTCAGATTGATCTGGAGCGTCGCCTCTTTCCAATCGTTAGCATAGTCGGTCGATTCCATATTGAGAACAGTTGTCACATAGAAATTGACATTCAACAGAGCCTTGTTGTAAATATCATTGGCAACCGCTTCACTCAACCAGGCAAAAGAGTCAGCAGCCTTGGTCCAATCGGAATTCATAGCCTGAATTTCCAGATTTCCAAATGAATCCATCTTGTAACGGTAATAACCGGTCAGTTCGGCTGTTCCCGAGGCTCCATTACTAAAGGAACCATTAATCCACTGCCCGGTCATATCAACGGCATCACTGAATATTTTATAGACCAGTTCCCCATGAACGGCTTTATCAAAATTGATTAACTGGGTTCCATCTGAAGCAACAAAATCGTTGACAGCACACGAATAAATCCAACCGGAAAGAGCGTCATTCTTTTCCTTGCCCGTCTGCTCGCCAAATTGATCACTAATCAACAATGAATCAAATGGATCGTTAATTTCTGTGTTTTCGTAATGAATACTGTAAATACTGTTACTGGAAGTGTCGATGTTAATATTGTCATAAACGTTAAAAACAATCTGTGTCAAGTCTCCCAAATTATAATCAGCATAAACATCACCGAGCCAGGAGTAAATTAAAGTATCAGAAAGATTAATAGCGTTCTGATATTTATCTCCTGACATCAAATTAAAATTATCGCCACAGAGAGAAGAAAGATCGATATTGGCAACAATACCACCTTCCGGAAGATTCGTTCCGTACAAAACAACGGTACCGGATGCCAACATGGGACTGTCATCGGTAAAGGTAATGGAAGTATCATTAAAAGTATCCAGATACCAAGTCGTCGAACCATCTTCACCAGTAAATTTACTTCCTGGATTGGTTTCGCCATAAATAATATCACTCCCGACAGGAGGGTCTTGATCGGCTGTCAATGTAAAGGAGGGGTTATCCACATGATTGCGATAATAAACAGAAGCATTGTAATTGGCGATAGCTATATCCTGATCGGCATCATTTAAAGAACCATCCATATTTACATCATGAATAGACCAATTTTCAACCAGCCAGTTCATACTGACGCCGTAGGCCTTGACATACGCTTCATTCATCTTGTTTTCAAGTTCCGGCTTGGTCGTATAAACAAAACCACGATCTATTTGGGCCTGAATTGCTCCTTCAACCCGATTGGCCTCTGCTTGAGAAACGAGAGGATCATTATCAATTAAATTACCACCAGGCATGAAAACATCACAGACAAAAGCTCCAGTCTTCGCATTATTTTCGCCCGCAACCGTAATGTCATATTCACCTTTACCCACTTGAAACAGAAGAAGGGTATCATTTGTCCCATTATAATTGGAAATCTGACGAATAACAGTGGGAACATTGTTCGTTGTCGAATTTGCAGACGCCGCAATAGATACAAGTCCTGGATCCAACGCCGGACGACCAGCAGCATCATTATTATTACCCTGAACTAAAATTCCAAAAACTGCTTGACCGTCATATTCAGATTTAAACTGAATACTTTGCGATTCCCGGCCATCGTTAATAGCCGAAACAACATCAGCAATTAACGGATTAACACTCAACATCTGGCGCTCTTCCAGATTCTCCAAGTGCAAGCCTCGCTTGGTGGTTGACTTGTTCCTTTTAAAAAACGCTTTTTTTCCTTTACCAAAAAAATTCATCATGGTTTCCAGTCCTCTTTAATATCTTTTTTGTAACACGATGTACCAGAAAAAGGTTAATCTCCCGGATTGGATTTAGGTGTCCAATCGTCATTCCACTTCCTGGATGGGAATCCCTTCCCAGTACAATGTCGTCCGACTTAAAGGAAAGACTCTTCGTTTTTCGAGTACAGATCAAAAAAGCAAAAAAGAATTTCCTGTCTCTGTTAATATAAACAATCTAGGGAGATCCCTGTCGGTGTTATCGGCTAGGGAGTCTTTTTACCCTCATTGATAATTAATCACACAATAAAAAAGTGAAAAATATTATTCCTGTATTAGCGATTTTAACACTTGTTTAGTTGTATTTTTTCATACCTATATTGCGCATGTTGCCCACTTGGAGTGACATATAATGGTACCATTATCATTCAATACAAAAACCCTTGGAGTTTTAGAGCAATCTGCGCCTTCAATTGTTCCTGAAAATTTTAAATAATCATATATTTTGTCCCGATTCTCTATTATGAAGATACAACATAACGCAACATATTCCATAAAAAGAAAACAGATAGAAAAACATATTACTTTTATCTTTTACGAAATAAAAAATATATTAGCGTATGGAAAACAAATCCATAGACCAAACTTTATCAATTTCTAATAGTAATGTTTCCGTTCAGTTTAATCCGTTGTCTTTTTTTTTTTAGATTGTAAATTTTTATGGAACTTTTAAAAAACAATTCAAAACTGTAAAAAGTAAATAATCCTGCCACTCCATACATCTGGAACCGAAATTCTGCCCGTATTAGGGAAACGTGGACGTTCCGTCCACGAAAATTCCTAATAACATGAAATTCCTAATAACACGAAGATTCCTAATAATATGACTCGTTATTTAACTGATTCCGATGATATTTTACGTTTTTTGGCCTGTCTTTGTCTGACATAGGAACGTCCTAACGGTCCAGTCAAAAGGGCCGGAAGAAATATCAAGTCCCCTAAAACCGCTACAAACAAAATAGCTAACATCATAACACCAAACCGTTGAGTCGGTACAAAGGTACTGAAGGCAAACGCAAACAAGCCAAGTCCGGAAATCAAACTTGATTGCGTCATTGCTGTTGCACAACGCCGATAGGCCGCTTTCGCGGCTTCCTTGGCGTCCAGTCCTTTATCAATATTATCAGTAAACCAGGTTAAATAGTGAATCGTATCGTCTACAGCCACGCCAAGCGCAACACTGGCGGTCATCATCGTTCCAACATCGACCAGAATCCCCTTCCAGGCCATGAATCCAAAGACAACAACAACCGGAAACAGGTTGGGAAGCATGGAAACAATACTTAATACCGGATTACGATATAAAAACAGCATAACCAGGGCAATCAAAACAAAAGCCCAGATCAGACTACTAACCAATCCATTGATTAATTCGTGCTGCGTTTTATAGACCAACGGAACCATCCCTGTATATTTTGCGGAAATTCCTACCGGATGTATTATATCTAATGAATGACCTTCTCCCATCGAGGTGTTGATGTTGGATTTGGATTGAGCCCCCCCGGAAGGCGTTAGCCCGGACGCCTCTGCTGTCTTTGTCTGCAATTCTTCCAGAGAACCCTTTTCCGTCGGCGATTCTGCCATCGATTTCACTTCACTCTTGTTTATTATGATTTCAATTTTTTCAGAAGCAGACGCTAATATCGGTTCCACAACTTCTTTTACGTCATTGATAAATTTTGAATAATCAATATCCTTTTTCAACGACCAGACTCGAATACTGATACGCCAGAGATCGATCCCTTTTTCCTGCTGCCACTGTTCTGTACATTCGTATAAAAGTTGAGTATCCTCCAAGGTTAAAGCATGGAACGGTCGATCCTTGGAAATTGTATTTTGTAACAGTTTTAAATTATCTATCTTGGAACTGACCAGAAAATCCTTCTGACCGGTTAATACGTCAAGCATTTGTTTTAATCGCGCCTGATTTTCCACCTCCTGAAGATAGGTCCGTACCTCCTGAATAAAAGGATTCACGGTTTTCTCTTGCTTCAATGGAGTTGTTTTACTATTAACATCCGGTTCTTGAGACAGTTCCTTAATCGTTTTATCCAGCGAAAAACTCTTGGCCTTCATACGAACATCAAGGTCTTTTTGTCTTTTAGAGAGAGTCTCCTCCCCTAATTTGACCTTATCTTGAAAAAAGATCTGTAATTCATCAAGAGAAGGATTACCTTCAATAGCTAAATAGTCCTTTAATTTATCACGGTTATTATTAATTGTTTTCCCAATAACCGTATTCACCATATTGTAACGAACAATGTTTTTTGGGTCGACTATAGAATTTATATCCGGTGTAAACAACCCTACGGACAAGGTTCCGCCAATATCTTCCTGAAGTTCCTTTTTTAAGGTATCACACACTTGATTAATCAGTAGAAGACGGTCCGATGTTCCAAATAGAGTCGGCTTTAGTTTGGAATTATCAAATGAAATCACAAGTTCCATCGGAACAAGTGGTCCCAATTTCTCTTCAAGCCAACTGTAATTGGCGATGATATCCGCATCCGGTGAAAAAAAGTTCATCATCTTGACCGACGTTTGAATATTACGCAATTGAAATCCCAAAAAGAGCATAATACAAAGACATACGATCGTGGTCAATGTATGATATTTAATATTAATACCACCGAGATATCCCCAAAACTGTGTAAAAACGTTTTCATTACTTTCCAGTCCTTTTTTACCATGAAGGGCAGCAAATTTTCTTGAGGGATAGAAATATAAAAGAGCAGGCAAATAGGTAAAGAGTAAAATCAAGGTCGTTAGAACCCCCAAAGCGGAATAAAAACCGAATTTAACAATAGGAGTTAAATGACTTGCATAGAGCGAACCTAAACCAATAGCCGTCGTAAATTGTGCGAAAAAGCTTGGGGTAAACGCATGATGAACGGCACGCTCCGTTGCCCCTTGAAGGCCACCTTCCTGAATGGCATCATGATAATAATTGATTAGATGGATGGAACCGGACATGGCAATAACATAGACCAAGGCAGGCATACTCAATAATATAGAGTCACAGGTTCCCCGTGTAAAGGAAACCATGGCCATTGCAATTCCGGCTGAAATAATAGCGACCCAGAATACAAACATGGTCAAGCGAAAACTTCGCAAACAAACCAAGGCGACCGTCAAACCAATTAAGGCACAAATACCGGCCAAACGATAGAGCGTTCGTTCCCCTTCCTGATCTAACGCAACATTATCTGTCGGCGGACCACCCATAATAACACCGTCAAGTCGAGGCTGACGACCATAACGTGTCTCTTTATAAAAATCGTAAAGGGCTCGGATTATACGCTGGGCCGCCGTTCCGGTCTGAATGTCTATCGTATTGGGGAGACCACATTCTACTGAATATGCCCGTATCTGATCGAGAATCTTTTTGAGGTCTTTTCCATTTCTTTTACCACTCTCCGGCTTTTCCAACGTGACTATCATTGCGGTACTTTTACCGTCCGGACCAATTAAAGTCCCCTTAAGACGTGATATGACTTCTTCGTGTAATTCACTATCTGTCATATTACTCTGGGGAAGTTTGGAATAGGACTGCTCCAATAATCGAATCAAACGTGGACCCGTCATCACCGATTTAAATGGTGATAACTGTTTTTGTTTTACCTCGTTATCTAAACTATCTTTTTTATCTATATTATCATTATAGATTTCTTTATCCGTATTATTCTGACGATTCTGCAGGACATCAGGTTGAAGACGATTTTTTATTTTTGCAATATTTAGATCCGCTCGAATATCTGCTGTTGGAGCCAGAAGTGAAAAATTATCGATACTCTGGCTCGGTACCAACTTCTGTGCAAAAAATTCTATACGATTTTCATCTGCTAAAGTACATCCGTCCCAACTGATTACGACAAAACTTTCAAAAGGAAAATTTTGAAGGAACCATTTATAGTCCAACGTTTCCCGGTAGTCTTCCGGAAGCCAATCCTCAACCGAATTGGAATTGCTTTCGATGGTCATTCTCGTCCCCATCCAAATAAAGGATAGCAGAAAAAATAAAATGGCCAAAATAGGCAATGCGTATTCCTTGAAAAAACCTTTTTTCATATTATTTTTAAATCCTTGTATTTTCAATTCTTAAATTTACTCTAAAATTTAGAGGTTCAATACTTTATTATCGGTTGTTTTACTGTAGTAAATCCACAATAATTAGATGGTGTATTTCAGAGAACCTGTAATTATCATAATATGTTTTCATTTTTCCAACAGATTATCCGATAATAGAAAAATGTATTTATAAAAATTTCATTCCATTGATTTTAGAAACGTTTAGCAGATTTATTATTGTAATTGAGGTAACAGAATGATTGTTTTCGATCCTATTCAAATTTTATCGATCCTCTCTTTGTTTCTAATTATTTTCATTTTATTTTTTTGGAATTACAGTCAGCTCAGAGCAAAATACCGAAACATTTATTTTGTACTGATTATACTAAAAATAATAGTACTGTTTTATGAATACTATAACCGTGTTATCCCATTATCCGGATATGATTGGAAGGGATATTCTTACAGAGCCATACAAATATTACATTTTCATGCAACGGGTTTTTTTGATATATTCACCTGTTTTGATTACAATTTATTTGATCGTATCGTTGCTTCTTTTTTTTATCTACTGGGCGAAAATCCTCTTTATATTTATTTAGTTGTCTTTATTTTTTCATTGATTAATTTTTATTATATTGTTAAAGCATCATATGAAATTACCGAAGACTATGATTTATCCCAAAAAATTGGTCTTTTTTGGACTGTTTGGCCCATTGCTTTTATTCATACAATTGCCTTTTTACGTGAAGGACCTATTATGTGTTTCTTTACGATATCTTTTTATTACATGGTTAAATATTTTAAGGCACACAATTTAATTGATTTTGGACTTGCTTTGCTTTTTAGCATAATGTGTGCTATGCTACATTCGGGTATGGTTGTTGTGGTTTTGACCTATGTTTTTGTGTTTTCTATTATATCTCATGGTAATAACATAAATCTGTCTCCATTTAAAATCATTATAGCTATTTTAATTTTATTAGTAATTATGCAAACAACTTTGAAAAAGCAGATGACAGAAAAATTCGCAAAATACGAAGATATAGAGGATGTTATAGAAGTAAAACAAACAGTTCAAGGCAGAACCACCTACATTTCAGAAACACCTTCCAACCCTGTGGATTTAATATTACAAACGCCATATCGTTTTATTATGTTTATATTATCTCCTTTTATCTGGAACGTTCATTCCATGGGACAATTTGTCTCCCTTTTATTGGATGCGTTGCCACGTCTTTTCATTGTTTATTGTCTCTACCATTTTTTAATAAAAGAACGAACAAGAGGAACTCCAACACAGGTTGTTATAAAAACCTCTGTACTATTAATTATTATTGCTTTTGATTTATTGTTTTGTTGGGGAACAGATAATTTTGGTACTGCAATTCGTCACCGGGCAAAAATCCTGCCAATGGAATTAATTATGGTATTTTGGTACCTTAATATAAAAAAGAAAGAACAAATTTTTATTGAAGATCAAAATGATGAAGATCAAAATGATGAAGATCAAAATGATGAAGATCAAAATATTGAAGTAAAAAAAGAGGAATATTTATAGAAAATGAATATGCTAAATAATACAGATTTACAGAAACAGCAAAAAGAATGGATTTGGACAGCTAAAGGAATTGCTATTCTTTTGATTGTTTTTGTTCATTTTGGGCCTTCTAATTGGTGGACAACAGGTTTTTATCGAATTGCATTATTATTTTATTTTTTTCATTTGCCCTTGTTTATGTTTCTCTCAGGGTATCTTTTTCATAAAGATAAACCTATTTCCATAAAACAGTATATCGATCATATAGGAAAATTAGCCCTTCGTATCGGTTTACCTTTTATTTCGGTTAATTTAGCCTACATTATTCTTAAATTGGCAGGAAACTTTTTTTTCACCTATGGTAAAATGGAATATGCCGATATTTGGAGAACTTTTGTCTATCCTTTCGCCTATGCGCCCTCTAATTTAACATGGTTCCTTTACGTTCTTTTTTCTTTTATGCTTGTTTACCCATTGTTAATTACTATTTTGAGAAAAAAATACTTAATCTTGTTATTATCAATCGTTTTATATTTTCTTCCAGGTTCACTTTTTTTGGCTTCTGATCGATTCTTTTCTTTTTTTATTTTTTTCTGTCTGGGTAACACCCTCCGAGAATTACCAATAGAATCCTATTTTCTAAAGGGAGAAAAATGGCAGCGTTATCGTATGAAATTTATATTGGTTTTATGCACTCTTGTAATAATTGCTATTGCCTGCAATACAAGACAAACGATACTGGATCATACGGTATTAGCATTAGTCGGGGCCCTATTGGGAATTACGATAATTGTGCTTTTTTCTTTTTTATATGACAAAAGTAATAATCCTGTTATAAAAATATTAAAATATATTGGTTGCAGATGTATGACTATTTACCTGTTTCATCAGCCTTTTGCGTGGTTTTTCCCAGTTGTACTTCATGAACTTGGTTTTTCTTCTACGCAAATATTATGGGGACTCGGTTTATCGATAGGGGCAGGAACATTCTTTCCTATTTTACTGGAATCGTTTATACTATCTAAATTTACATTATTACGTTGGATGTTTTTAGGTGGACGAAAAATTTCGACTAAATCCCAATGTAAATTAGTGGATCAGAAATTGGTACATTGACGAAATATTTTCGGATAATCCCCGTATGTACCCTTTTGCAATATTATTTTTGCGTTTTATATTTGTTCATGCCCTTCTTGAAAGAGTCGATATTCTACGATATAATGATATTTTTGGATAGGTGGTTATGAACTCCTTAATATGGGTAAACTCCTTTATATGGGTATTGGCCAAAACGTGAACGTCCCGTCCATGTTACGACAAAGGCAGGCGTCCCAGTCGGTTTTGTTCCCATGAATAAACCTATAAATTTAAGAGCTGTAAACCGCTGGTATTTGGATTAGTTCTTTCTTTTATATTAACAACAGGTGTGGTATTATGGAACCGTTAGAATATTTGGAAACAGCAAAAAAGGCGGCACTTGCTGCCGGAACTTTATTGGCAGAAAAGCTTGGAAAAGTCACGTTTAAAGAAAAAAGTCCAGCGGATCTGGTATCCGAGGCGGACGTTGCTTCCCAAGGTATCATTGAGGAAATAATATGGGATTCATTTCCAGATCACGCCTTTTTAGGTGAAGAGTCGCCAAAAGGCAATAGAAGCCATAATAAAAAAGGACGCCTTTTAAGCGAATCGGAATGTGGTAGTGGAGCTCCTGCCGATCTTCCTTTTACCTGGATTGTCGATCCTTTGGATGGTACGACAAATTACGTCCATCAAGTTCCCCATTTTGGTCCTTCGATTGCCTTGGTTCGTGGCAATAACATTATTTGTGGTGTAATTTATAATCCGATCACAAGGGAATGTTTTACAGCCGCACGCGGAGAAGGCGCCTGGCTCAACGACAAGCCCATTCACGTTAGTGATATTGATAAAACGGAAAAAGCTCTAATGTCTTTTTCATTTCCAACTCAAATTACAGAAAATTCCTCTGATTTACGCGATTTTATAAAGTTAATTTCACGTTGTCAGGCAATACGACGAAGTGGTTCGACCGCGTTAAATTTGGCTTATATCGCCTCGGGTCGGTTTGACGGACAAACCAATCATACCGCCCATGCCTGGGATGTTGCCGCCGGTTTTTTATTGGTTCAGGAAGCCGGAGGAATCGTGACCAGACCCAATGGAGAACCGTTCGACTTGCTCCATGCGTCCTTCCTCGCTGCTTCAACTAAAGAATTACATCTATCTTTATTGAATATTATCGGATAAAAGAGAGTCGGATAAAAGAGAGAAAGAGTGACCACAATGTAGTCATTACCCCCTTTTTGGTATTTGGATATACTTGATGATTTAAGCGTTATGAATCCTTGAATATTGTATTTTCACAAATATGAAGAATAAACACTAACCAATCGATTATTTTTATGCTGGCCATAACAACTATATACCATTGTATTCTTGGTATAACGACTTTATTTTTAATTTTCTATTGTAAAGCTCCTTTTTTTAAAACGAAGGTTTTGTGTGGGGCTTTTGCCGGTCTCTTTTTTGCCATGATCTACGCGGCCGTACTTGATTTAACTGCTGTCTATTGTGAAATACCTACTTCGGATCCTGATAAATTTAGAATTGCTCCTTTATTTTCCCTGTTGCGCCTTTTTGTTCAGGGAACTTTTATCGAAGGGTCTTTATTCTTTTTAGGGTGCGGATTAAGAGTTTTGTTGACTCCCAAGCGTACCTGGTATTTGAATATTACAAGAAGTTCTTTTCTATTTTTATTTGTTGTTTTATTGACCTTTATCGGTATTGATTCCATTCTAATTGAGCCAACAGCACTGCAAGTTCAGAAAATACAGTTCTATTCGGATAAAATCCACAAGGCTGTTCGTATCGTTCTGATTACAGATCCACAACTTGACAACGTTGGCCAATATGAAAAAAAAGTATTGGAAACAGTAAAAGAACAAAATGGCGATATCATTCTTTTTGGAGGGGATTATATTCAATTTAGCCGAAGTAGTGTGGAGAAAGAGGGGTCCTGGCTGGTTGCCTATGAGAGAAAAAAGAAATACGGCAGAGCAAAAAATCTTTATCATGAATATAACAGCCTCCTTAAAGAGATCAATCTTCAGCCTTCCCTGCGAGGTATTGCGATTCTTGGAACCTATTGTGAAATGGAACTGGAAAAGTCTATTTTTAACGATACATCCATTGAAATCCAAACAAAGCAAAATACAATCAATATTTCAGATGATATAATACTAACATGTTTGACACCAACGGAATGTTTAAAACCAACGCACCAGGAATTTTTAAATAAAACACAACGGGAAAAAGGGCAATATCATATTATAATTGGTCACATGCCCGATTATGTGATGGGAATGCCTGACGCCGATCTGCTTTTAGCCGGTCATACACACGGTGGACAGATTCGGATCCCATTTTGGGGACCAATTACCATTAATTCACGGCATCTTCCCAAAAAATGGGGGTCCGGACATACCAAAATAAAAGTTCCACAAGAAGATCGTGAAATCGATCTGATTGTTTCCAATGGAACTGGTATGGAACGAGGTTTAGCCCCTCGTGTTCGCTTCTGTTGTCGTCCCGATATTTGGGTTATCGATCTTTTACCCCGATAGACAGGAACCTTTATTTTTTCACGTAGAATTTTTCGAGATTAATACCACCGTGGAGTTCTTCTTCAAGAATCTGAAGTTTACATTCCAATTGTTCAATACGTCGTTTAAGAAGAGGAATTTGATTTTCTTCCTCCGTTGCCTTTTTAATACGCGGAACAGTTGGGTAGTTTAAATGCCGAGACAGTGCCGCAAATAAAAAGGAGGGATCCCGATGCCGGGAAGCCCAGGCAATCCGCCCTTCCTGTTCGCCAAAAAGAACGGTTGTCTCTTCTTCGTTTTCTGAACGACTATAATAGGCACTTCGAACATAGATCAAATCGGCAAAATCGACAATACCAATTTGACGACGTAACGTAACATTAATCCACTCGCGCCATTCAGCATTAAAAATGGGATCACAGGAAATAGCTTCCAGACCGTAATCAAATCCGAGTCGATTCCGACTTAAAACTTCCAACTGATAGAAAAAAATACCTTGAGGAGTCGGAGTTTCGGAACGATAAAGTGCTTCCTTCTGTAGCACTTGAAGGGCAACATGAAAATCGAATTTACCGGCCTCTCGTTCTGCTTCCTGAATAATAAAGGTCTGAAAAGCGGTAAAATAATGGGGTAATTTTTTCATGGCCATACTCATTTTCCCGGAAAATTTTATTTCCGTTAAAAGAAATCCTATTGCCATGGCTAAATCGGTCGTTCCAAGAACGGAACTTTTCATACCGGTCAAGATCTCTTGAGAAGAATAACCTTCGCCTATTCGTTCCAGATAGGTTTGGAAAAAATAACTCTGCTCTACATATTCTTCTTTTACCAGCATGGTCTTCCCTTGTATTACGGAACGACTGATTTATGGTGAATTACTTTCCTTCGAGCTGTTCGTTCTTCAGGGGAAAACCTTTTAAAACACCTTCACAAACGATATTGTCGTCCACTATTCCCATAAAAGAGGCTGTAACGAGAATATTGCGTAGTTTCAGGAGTTTTGCCTGTACAATTAGATTGTCACCAGGCCGTACAATTCCACGAAATTTTACTTCTTCAAGGCCCGCAAAACCCATTACCGCATTTTCAAATATCTTTATATGACAGACAAAATAACTAGCTAGTTGGGCAGCCACTTCACACATAACAATTCCCGGCATTATTGGATAACCGGGCATATGCCCTCGAACCCAGAATTCATTTTCCGTTACCTGCTTGTATCCAACAGCTTCCTTGGTTTCTGCGTTTTCATAAAGAATCCCGGTCAACTGCTCCATTTCGAAACGCTGACTATTAAATTTTCTAATATCCTCCAGTGTTGCAACCGGTCTCGTTATATCATAAAACGACGATTCTATCAAGAAACTTTTAATAGACACAATTATCTCCTGTTATATTCTATCCTGGTATTCCATTACCCATAAATACACAACAAAACCTTCACTAAATTTTGGACGAAATAACAATCAATATATCATTCAATCAATATTTCTAGTGATAACGTTCTATCTGTAAATATTGTCTCCACAAATAGGGGAGTGTGCGGATTATTCCAAATCAAGTCTTGACGATACGACGTTTGGCGCGACGCGCTTTTGCATTTGCTGGACGCTTTCCGTGATTTGCTTTTTTAATTACTCTTCCTGGCTTGGCCATGGTAACTCTCCTTTTCTTTTTATAATATTTCTTCTATTATGTACAATTAGAAATAGTCATTATAAATAAACTCCTGTTTTTGAAAAGGGGGGACACGGTCCCATCGGTTCATAGAAAAACATTGTTTTGACACAACTCTTGACCCGGGATTCCGGCCTCGTCTCCAACCATGGCTTTTTGTGGAAGCAGTTTATTGAAGACACTCTGTATTGAAGACACTCTGTATTGAAGACACTGTTTTTAAAGGAGGGTTCAATTACAGTGTTGTCCTCCCGCTATTCTTTTTTCTCCAGGTTCGGATCAAAAATTTCCGGAAGTGGATCTCCCACTTTTGTGGGGAGAATCGATAGTTTATTATCCACTTTTTTAACACGGGAATCACTCAAGAGGATACGGCCCGCTTCAATTCGATGTTCCTGGGTCGGTACCACTCCCCGAACTGTTGCTGTCTGGGAACTCGTATTATAAATAACCTGAATGGGCGACAACGGATTTACATTGGGACTGCGTAACAGGAGTAGTTCCAGATATTCCTGGAAGGCCACCGTCGGATTTTGAGTACCTGGTCTCGGCGCCGGAACCGGATTGGGAACGACGTTTGCCGCCGGAGCTGCTGTCGAGCCGGTTTCGGACATAGGATTAAGATTGCCGACGAAACGACTGCCTAAATTATTCTCCTGCCCTTGTACAGGGACAGAGGTCCCCTTGGTAGTATTACCCGGTAGAGTGTTACTGTTAGGATAATTATATCCGGAGGGCGGGAAGGCAACCGGTTGTTGAGACAGATTGGCCTGCTGCTGGCCTGGTACCTGACCCGAAGGTGGCAGACTGCCACGCATCCAAACCTGTTCCCGTGTATTCGGTTGACGAATTGGTTCTACCGTTGGCATTCCTGACGGATTGACTGGCTGCTGGAATTTTCTTGCATATTCACCGGAACTGTAGTAATCAAGATTACGGGCATTACCTGTCCGCTGCTGAAGAACCGGTGGGGTCGCCTGTACCTGACGCGGCTCTGTTTGCAATGTCTGTTGATTTCGTTGCTCGTTCACCATTCGTTTCGCGTAAATCGCTTCCATCATCTTCTGATAGTCAGGGTTATTCGCCGAAAATTGAGAGGTCGATTCATTCCAATAGGGCTGAAAACGCGAGTTGGGAGTATAACCATTGTAGCCAATAAATCCACCACTCTCCGTAAAAAAAGCCCCTCGATCCAATCGCGTATTACCATTATCAGATGGCGCCATAGAACCTCCCACTGTCGTCGGTCCAAAACGACCATAGGACTGATGTTTCGTTAATATTGAAGATGCGGACAGTTTATATTCACCTTCCGCCGTTTGAACATATTCCCCGGTAACTTGCGCGTGGATTATTCCTGTGGTAATAACCGACCAACAGAAGACGAACAGGACCAGGACTGACAGCAGATATGTTTTATGTTTCATGGTTAATAATTTACCCTTTCTCGTTTTGCTGTTTTTGCAAACGTTTGAGATGATCTTCGAATTTTTTCCGGAAAAGAGGTCCCCCCAACTCCGGATGTAATTGTTTTAACCGCAGAAGTTCCCGTTCCGCTTCCGCCGCCTGTTTCTTAATCTCGTTCGCATCGGTTAAACGACGGGTATAGAGGTAACGACAGGCAAATTTATTCAAATAGGCATCATAGAAAGTATCCTTGAGTCGAGGATCTTTTTCCATATTTCTCGATAGCCGCATAATTATTGTATTCCAGCCCCAGACAAGGTTTTTACCGTTGTCCTGTGACTGACATCCTAAAATCGCCTGTAAATAGGCGTTTTTATCGTTTCGGCCCTGGGCCTGGCAGATTCGCGCCCCTTCCATCTGAAGATCCAAACTGTTTGGCGCCTCCTTAAGCGCAGGAAGAAGTATCTCCATGGCTTTATCATACCGGCCGGTACATCGCAAACATTCCGCCAATCGAACCGACGCAATGGAAAACGCCTTCGGATTATTGGCCCATTCCGGCTCCGCTTTTATCCTGTACAGAACGGACTGCCAGGTTCTTCCCGCCTTGGTATAATAGGCAATAGCCTCTGGGGGAGCATCCGTTAAAGATCCGGAAATACCACGTCCCAGGCTCATGTAGGTATCTGCCACCCAGCGAAGCGAACTCCAGGTATTGCCGTTCTGACGTTGCGAGATCTTCTCTAAAAAACGTTCAAAACCTTGGGAAACCTGGACGATTTCCTTCTGCTTGTCCGGATTATTGGACTCGACACTCAACTGTCGAAGTTGCTCTTCCAACTGTTTTCCCAATTGAATATAAATGGCCGTTAACTGTTCTGTTCCCTTTTCTTCATTCTTCGCAAATATTTCTATTTGCGAAGATACTTTTTCCGCCTCCTCCAGATTACCTAACCGAACTTGAACCCGAAGCATTAGAATTAATGTTGCCAATTGGAAGGAACGTTCGGAGGAATCGATTTCGGCAGACGAAGTTACTTCCTCTGTTTTCTTCTTCTCTATTACGGTACTGACCAGATTATAGGGCCCAATGACCGGATGGGTCAGCCACTTGATCGCATTGGATGCGTCATTTTTAACCAAATAGATCTGTGCCAGCGTAAATGCGGAATAGACCGTATTCATCTCGTCCTGCTGGACGTTTGAAGCAGCTAAAATACGGACCAGACCATCGGACAAGGTTTGCCGCGCGTTCTCCAGAAGTATCGTTAATTGTTCCTGATTCTTTTTTTCAGTGTTTTCTTCAGCAGCCAGTCGAAGATAGGAACTCCATAACGAACGTCCGAATCGTAATTCCGCAGTTGCGCGCCGTGATGAATCCTGGGGAATCTGGTCCAAAATCGTCTGGGCCTCCTTGAGATCTCCACGATTGATCGCCATATCTATTTGAACGAGAAATGCCTCCTGAACCACGGAAGGTTGATTCTCCGTCTTTTCATTATCCCAACGCAGTTTGATAATACCGATTAATTTTTGAATCTGTTGTTCTATGGCCTTGATTTTTTCATCGTCCCCATCGTCACGAGCGGAAGCAAGCATTTGCCGTAGTGAAACCAGGGCCAGTTCCGCAGCACGCGGCCCTTCACTATTCTCTTTTTCCCGAATGATTTCCGCCGCCTGAATGACCGCCTCTTTATACTCCTTCCGCATAAAATAAAGCGTTGTCCGATTCATTCGCAATTCATTATATTCCTTTTGTTGGTCTTCTTTTAGTTCTTTTTCTTTTTTAGCTAGTGCAAGAAACGCTGACAGGTTGTGATCAACGTTGTCCTGCTGAAGCTCAAACTGTTTTTGAGCGTCGATTTTTGACTGGCCGGGAGATGCGTCTTGAAGATCCTGATAGGCCCGAATATAGGTCTGCCAGCTCTGCCGTGCCTTGACCAGTAACCCATTCCAGTTTCCGGAAGACTCTTCGAGTTCCTTGCGTATAGAATCGAAGAAGGACGATTTAAGGAGCTCTTCCGCACTTCCCGCGAGGGAACCCGCCTCGTTCCGTACAAATTCAAGCATTTGACGGGAATAGGAGATCATACGATTGGAATTACGAACTATTTTGATAAATGGTGTCTCCGTTATCCCAAAAACATCTTTTGTCACCTTTATATATTCCGCCCGATCTTTATTCCCTATTTCTTCCAATCGTATTATCGCACGAACGACCATGATATGCAATTCCTGACCCGTGCTTGTCGTCTGCATTTGAGAAGGAAGGCTCCCATTGCTCTTCCAGTTATAAAACTGCTGAACCAATTTTAGAAGTGTCTTGCATTGCTCTTGCTCGGATATCGTCTGTTCCATTCCCCAAAATATCTTGTATTTCAGAAGAAGTGTCTCCATTAAAATGGAATAGAAGGCCGGTTCCAACGGTAGAGACGATAATTCCAACGTAATTTTTTGCGCTTCTTCATAATCTTCCAACTGAAGGGCAATCAAAGCCTGACGATATTGCGCGTTATAGGAACCGGTATATTGTTTATATTTTTCACACACTTCCTTTAACTGTGTTTGCGCCAGCTTGAGTTCTTTTTTGGCATCCTCCGAATTTTTAAGATAGGTTTCCGCCCGATCTGCAGGAAGGGCCGCCTGCTGTATCCGAAGATTCAAATAAAGACCTTTAGCCATTTCCAAATCGGAAGTGGATTGTTTATCGCTCTTATTCTCCAGTTTTTCAACTCGTTGTCGGGCCAGTCCAAGTGCATCTTGTATCAATTTATCGGCCTGATCGAGACTCTGCCGGGCCTGTCGCCGATCTTCATCCCCTATCGGACCTGCTTTAGCCACCGCTATTATATATTTTGATTCATAAATTATAATCTGTGACAGATTAGCTTTTGCTTCAAGTATTTTATCATGTTCCGGATGGTTTTCAATAAAATTCTGAAAACTTTTATGGATCGTTCCAAGAACCGAACGACGTTCCATAACCGTTAAGGTCTTGAGTTGCTCCATGAGAGCAACTCCCTTTTGATAGTCTAATTCCTCCTTTAGGTCCACGGGACAGTTCGATTTTTCACTTGCTGTCTGAAGATAGTCAAGTACTATATCATAATGTCCCTTGTCGGATAGTCCTTTTATATATTGTCGCCAATCTTCCGCGCCCTGAAGAAGTGAAACACTACCCACCAGGAAAACGAGGAAAAACATGATTCCGTCAATAATATCGTTTTTAAGGACAATGTGATTGTTCTTTGTGTACATCTATAATATCTCTGCTCTCTTGTTACTCTTAATATAATAGGCTATACTATCATTTATCTACATATATAGTATCGGGGGTGGAAATGAAAATCAATGCGAATTTTACAAAAAAAACAGTTTTGTTGGCAATTTTATTCTATTTATTGTTTTGGGACATCGGAGTTGCTGTCGATAATGACTTAAAAACCACCCATAAAGCCACAGTAGAACCCACTGTGGAAAATTTTTTACATTCCGACGGGCAAAAAACATTGCAGAAGCCGCGTACCGATGGTACTCCCCTGCAACTCTCCCGTGAATACGAACATTTTCTCCAATACTGGAACCGGCTGGAAAAAAATAATCACCCTGATATTCCTGGTACGACCGGTTTTATCTCCCTAAACCGGCAGAGTCGGGCCTTCCATGAAAAAACGATCTATTATACCGGGCGACTGCTCCAAACCAATATTATTACCACAAAAGAAAAAGAGGGGATAATTTATGAATCCTGGGTGCTCCTGGACGACGAAAAAAGAATTCCTGTTCGCCTATTAACAAAATCAATTCCCAGGGGAGTCGCTATTTCCGATTCAAACAATCCTCCTTTGAAATACGGAAATGATATAATAAATGGGACAGGAATATATTATCGTTTGATTCCATTTTCAGACGGAAAAGATTTATACAATACACCATTGATTATTGGACTGAATTTCGACATTCTATCCACTCCCCGCCTCGACCAATCGTATCCGAAAAGGGCAAACTCGCCTTCGTTTACCACAATGGAAAAAAAACGGTTGATTAATTGGAAACTTGTATCGGTTTTAATTGCCTTTATTCTGATGTGGATTGTCTTTCGCCGTTTTATTCGGTATTACTTGGGAAAAACGGGTACAAAACCTCTTCTTCTTTTAACACTCTGTTTACTGACTTTTAGCGGAATTGGAATGGTTTACGGTCAAAAGATGGACACTGTTCCCGAATCAGTAGTCGATATGCTCTATCGATTAAAGGAACGAAATCGTCCTGTCTGGAATGGAGACGATATTCAAGGAACATTACTTGATGCGGTGTCATTACCTCTTGCCCCATCGATCCAGCAATCGACCGGTATCTCCAGGATATGGCGCTGTTCCATAAAAAAAACAGATCAGGAATTACCTGTAATGGTCTATACTGTTTTTATGCCTGAATTCGAGATCAATCGACAGGGCAGGTCCTTTTTTTCTGACGTGGAGACCCCGATGAAATCAGGCATCGGAGAAATCGTTGGTGGTTCCGTTCTCCCCGTTACAATATCGGAAAAGGAGAAGTGTTTTGTTCTATTACGATTAGGGTGGTATCCCAAACAGTCGGTTTTGGGAATTTTAAAGGTTAATGCGACTGTTTTTGATCGTGTTCCGGTCTACCCGGTTCATGCGTTGGCCCGTCTTCAATCCAGGAATCAAAACAAAGAAGAAATCGACAAACAACGACAGGAAATACTTCAATCACTTCGTTTCACCGAAAAAGACAGGGAAATGGTTTACGAGCTGTTATCGGCCGTGGCCCGACTTCCGAAGGGACAATGGGATCATTTTATTCATGCCGTTTCGAGTCCATCGGCATCAGACTCCAATTCGAAGAAGGAAGCAAGTTGTTCCATAGTCGAACTATTTAATCGACCGGAACAATATCAAGGGGAACTTTTCCGGATTTATGGTCATGTTCGTCGAGTCCTTTATATTCCAATCAACGATCCAGAGATCGTTAAACGATATGGTTTGGACCATTATTATCAACTCTATTTATATACGACCGAATCACAGGGATATCCTCTGGTGATATCGGTACCGAAGATACCGAAGGATATGCCGATAGGGAGCAACAAGGGATATCGGGAAAATATTGCGGTAACGGCCCTTTTCTGTAAATCCTGGGCCTATAAAACGGAACGAATTCCACTTGCAAGTACGAACGGGAAGGAATCGGAAATAATAGATAACAAACCAGATAAATGGATTCGCGCTCCATTTTTCATTGGGTCGGAGGTTCAGTGGTTTCCCGAAACAGACAGTACATTTCCCGAATATTTTCCCTGGTCATATTTCTGGGGAACCTTTATCGGACTGCTCCTTCTATTCTTCCTTTATAAATGTATTTCTCCCTATCTGCGAAGGAGATAATGTCAACTCCTGTCCTCCCCGTGAAAATAAAATTATCTGTTTAAGCTAAATGAATAGATGCCCGTTCCGATTTTCGTCGTCCCAGGGGCTCCTCCGATTTTTTAATTGTTGTCGCCGTTGTTTCATCTGTAAAAGTTTTTTCGTTTTCGATATGATAGACCTGTCGATCCTGATACTCCTGGGCCTTTCCATCGTTCCAGTTACTAACAGGACGATAATATCCGGTAATACGACTGTAGACTTCCGTTTTTTCACCACAATGGGGACATTTTTCCACCTCTCCCGACAAATAACCGTGCTGTTTACAGACCGAATAAATGGGGGAAAGCGTGTAATAGGGAAGACGATATTGTTCCGCTATTTTCCGAACTAAATTTGCCGCCGATTTCCAATTGGAGAGTCGTTCACCTAAAAAAGCGTGAAAAACAGTTCCAGAAGTATAAAGAGTCTGAAGATCATCCTGAATGTCAAGTGCTTCGAAAATATCGTCTGTACATCCAACCGGCAGATGGGAACTATTTGTGTAATAGGGTGTTTTCGCCCCAAAAACCGTTGTCGCTGTTTTTATGTCAGGATATTGCTGAATATCGTGCTGCGCAAGTCGATAGGAGGTCGATTCGGCAGGCGTTGCCTCCAGATTATAGAGATCTCCATATTCCTCCTGATAGTCAGAAAGACGTTCCCGCATATATTTGAGAACCTCTTTTGCAAACTCCTGTGTAGCAGAATCTGTCATATCTCGACCAAGCCATTTGGCATTCAAACCAACTTCGTTCATGCCAACAAGACCTATTGTCGAAAAATGATGCGCAAACGATCCTAAATAATGAAGTGTGTATGGATAGAGTCCTTCCTCCAGGAGCTTTGTTATAACCTTGCGTTTGATTTTTAAGGATTTCGCGGCTAAATCCATTAGCCGGTCCAGCCGTTTGTAGAAGTCGGCCTTGTCTTTTGACAAATAGGCGATTCGCGGCATATTGATCGTCACAACACCAATACTGCCCGTACTTTCACCACTTCCAAAATAGCCTCCCGATTTTTTTCGAAGTTCCCGAAGGTCGAGCCGTAAACGACAGCACATACTCCGTACATCGTCCGGCGCCATCTCGCTATTGACATAGTTTGAAAAATAGGGCGTTCCATATTTGGCAGTCATCTCGAACAGAAGTTGATTGTTAAGCGTATCAGACCAGTCAAAATCCCGGGTTATCGAATAGGTGGGAATCGGATACTGAAAACCACGTCCTTCCGCATCTCCTTCCAACATGATTTCAATAAAAGCCCGATTAACCATGTCTACTTCTTTCTGACAGTCTCCATAGGTGAAATTCTGTAGTTTTCCTCCAACAATAGCGGGCTGTTTCGCCAAATCCTTCGGAACGGTCCAATCGAGAGTTATATTGGAAAAGGGTGCTTGTGTCCCCCAACGACTTGGAGTATTCACTCCATAAATAAACGATTCAATACACTTCTTAACCGCATCATAGGAAAGTGCGTCCGTTCGAATAAAGGGAGCTAGATAGGTGTCAAATGAAGAAAATGCCTGTGCACCTGCCCACTCGTTCTGCATTATTCCGAGAAAATTGACCATCTGATTACAGAGAGTTGCCAAATGCCGTGCCGGACTGGACGTTATTTTACCCGGTATTCCCCCTAACCCCTCCAGTATTAACTGCTGTAACGACCAACCTGCACAATAACCAGTCAACATGGAGAGATCATGAATATGAAAGTCGGCATTACGATGGGCTTCCGCAATTTCTGCATCATAAATCTCCGACAACCAATAATTAGCCGTAATCGCTCCGGAATTACTTAAAATGAGTCCACCAACCGAATAGGTTACCGTTGAATTCTCCTTGACTCGCCAGTCCGTCTCTTTTACATATTTATCAACCAGCTTTTTATAATCCAGCAGGGTTGCCTTCATGTTTCGTATGTTTTCGTGCTGCTTCCGATAGAGAATATAGGCCTTCGCCACATCAGCATATCCGGCTCGAATCAATACCGATTCAACACTGTCCTGTATCTCTTCAACCGTTATAACATTGTCTTTAATCTTTTTTTCATAATCGGAAGTAACCCGGAGCGCCAACATTTCAATAATATCACTATTATATTGCCGCGATTGGGCGTTAAAAGCCATTGTTATGGCAACACAGATTTTCGATAGGTTAAAATCGACAATTTGACCATCACGTTTGAGAACGTGGTACATATACTATACTCTCTCTCTTGATAAAATACAATGACAGGAACGTTTGTAATGGTTAAATATTTTACCGTATCTCCCACCAAAACAACCGTTTTCACTGTTGTGGCAAGGCCTCTTTTAAAATAGGGATAAATACACACTATTATTAATAATAAATGTATATACTGTACGACGTTATAAATTCGGCATTTCCGGGAAGCGCGAACGTCTCGTCCGCATCCTCCAAAACAGGCGTCTCGCCTGTTTGAAAAATAGATTTTTATAACGATCTTGAGTATATATTGTATCAATAAACCATGATATTGCTACATATTGTACGAGGTATTATATATGGATTTTCTTTCATTACAAGAGAGACCTGATTATTTTTGTCGATTTTTAAATTAGATGTACCCTCAAACTTTCATGACACGGAATATCCATCAATAAAAAACAGGCATATTACCGATTGAATTTCGGTCCTTTTCTCCAATGGTAAAGGAATACAGCGGCATGAAATAGAACAATAGTCCGAAATCCCGAAATTTTTGCAAGTATATTTTGGGCCCCTTGTAAATCTTGAGTAATGGTACGCAAACTATCAATAAAATAAAATTTCCGTACAAACAATGTACGAAATTCATAATGAACATTTCCCTTTTTCAGAATATCGGTACTTAACAGGATGCTATTGAGATTATTTTTATTGGTTCCGATTATTTAGGGATATCGATCAAAAGTATTTTTGCTATTATAGCGCCTTAACAAACGACACTCTTTTAAAAGAACGTTACCCGGTCCTGAAATAATCATTGGCTTTACGTTTGACTAAAAAATTGAATGACAAATATGCCATATGAAAATGGGTAACCATTCACGGATATAATGTGAAACCACGGATAACACTGATTTTCACGGAT
>CAYUAP010000046.1:0-9534 GCA_964442735.1 uncultured Planctomycetaceae bacterium
GGTTTCACATTATATCCGTGGTTTCACATTATATCCATGGTTTCACATTATATCCATGGTTTCACATTATATCCGTGAACGGTTATTTTTATTTTTTTTCGAGAACGAGTTGCCCAACATCAAACGGTTCTTCTGAAACTGTTTCCCCTTCGGGAAGCGGCGGAAGTGTTACACGATAATCCAAAAAGTAATCGATCGGTTCAATCGGTCCACTGGACTCATCCCTCGGGCGCATCAACTGTACATGAAACGAAACCGTTCCGGAGGGGATCCCTTCCACGCGAAACGAGCCATCTTTTTCAATAGAAGTGGCAAACGACCGTTTGTTTGTAATACTTTTATGTAATTCGTCGTTAAATCCTATCAATTCGAATTTGATTATATCACATTTTTTTTGATATGCTTTCCCTGCATCGGTCACCTGCCATTCGGTATACTTCTGTTTTGCTTCGGGTGATTTCTCCTTGAACAGTTTCAGAAGATCCGGTGGCATCATTTCCTTTTGTATGGCTTCGAGTTTCGACTGTATTACTGTAATCTCTTTATGAATCTGACTCTCTTTCTCCGAGTATGTTGTAACACGAATAAAGGCGAAATTCCAGTCCGGCTTGAAATCGAAATCTTTCGGAACAGCAAGTTTTCCGATCACAGGACGTCCTGTTCCTCCAACGGTCACTTCAATGCTTTGTCCCGGCTCAACACGATAGCAGGTCGTATCGGTAAAGGTTGAAGAGTAACCTTTCGAGTTTTGCGCGAACATGATCTTTCGGGATATAATTCCATTTCCCGGCGGAATTCGATTGAAGGTGAACCGACCTTCGTTGTCAGTACTTCCCTCTATCTGCCAGAATATTCTAATGGCCTGTAATTCGTTCCATTGGGATGGATCTATAACGAACTCCTGATGTGCGGCAGGTCGAGTTCCGATTTTCATCGTTCCGGTCAGACACCCCCAGCGTTTTAGTCGAACAGGCAGATCCCCCAACGCTTCGAACTCCACTTGTGTCATTATATTGAAACCGTCCGGCGAAATGAAGACGAGCTTGTAATCTCCTTCAGGAAGCGGGGGACGCCCTTTATTTTCGGCGGCGAGATCGACCCACGGCATTGTAAACCGACCGCGTTCATCGGACGTCGTCTGCCAGGTGGATTTTAGACTTTGAAACTGGCCATTGCGGATAAAGGGGAAATTGTTTCGCGTTGCGATTTCTATTTTTACGTCGGAGAGCGGTTTTCCTTTTTCATCGACAATACTGCCGCGAATAAGTTTGTCTGTCGCCACCTTTTCCAACTCTACATCAATCGTAACCGTTCCTTCGTTACATTCGATCTTCCGTGAAACAGCCGGACAATATCCTTCGGCAACGATTCGTACAGCCGCAGACCGGCCATCAAACAGATTGTTCTGTATCAGTCGAAAGGTCCCATCGTTCGAAACTTGCTCCGGAACAGTGAAAAAATCCCAACACACGTCATTATTCGTTATGTATTCGCCAAGAGTCGCCGTAAAATGAGGTATCGTTTCACCGGTTGCCTTGTCCGTTACCCGACCGGAGACGGTCAGAACCGGATTGAGCTTAACCACATATTCCTCGTCTTGTACCATAAACCAGCCACCTCTTTTAGCACTGAATCGGACCGGGAGTTGTGTGTCGAAAAAATCAATTTGGACTTTTTCCGCCGGTGCGCTTTTCCAGACATATCGCCCTTCGGTATCGGTTTTTCCGAAACGATTGTTCCCGTCGAGAAGAAAACCTTCCATCATTCGGTAATCACGCCAAGTATCAAACGCAACGTTAAAATTTGGAACCGGGTTGCCGTTTGAGTCAACAATACGAAACTTCAACTCGCTCGCCTTCGTTAGGCGCAAAGTAACCGGCTCCATTCCCGGCTTAATCTTGATCTTCTCGATCAGTGCCGGACCAAATCCTTTTGCACTGGCAATGATATAACCGGTTTCCGACGAAAACCAATGATCAAATTTGAATCGTCCTGACTCGTTGGCTGTCGTCTTCTCGAAGTTCTCTTTCTGATCACCATTATGATTTCCCCATACAGTCGCACCCGTGACCGGTTCGTTATTTGGACCGATCACCTTTCCCTCGACAGAGATTCCGTCCGGATAGCTGTCCCTTCGAACGAATCGCCCCTCGTGTTGTGTTTTCAGTTCATTCACATCAATCCAAACATTGTAATCGGGATAGTTCGCCCTTTTGAACACGACACTGATTGTTCCCGTTTTTCCTTTCGGAAGCGTTGCACACCTCCACCAGCCGTCTGTATCAGTTTTGACCCGTTCGACTGTTGTGTAACCTTCGCCAATATCGTATGTCGTTCCAAACCCGGTCCCAACCTCAACTTCAATGCCGGAAAGCGGTTCACCTTTTTCATCGACCAGTTGTCCGCCGATTCGTTCTGCCGGGTTGAGCGTTATGGTAAAATCGGTTGGAATCGGCGAATTCGGGCGAAATATCGCTCCCGCCGACGCATAATCCGGCTCGTGAATCTCGACGATCAACTGAAACCGTACTCGCCACGATGGGTCTTTGTTTAGATCAATAACGACCTGCCCTGCATCGTCCGATGTAAATAACGTTTTCTTTCCGAAATAATGATAACCGTTCGCGTTCGCAACCGGCTTTCCTTTGCTGTCAATAATATGGAGCGTCAGGGTATTTTCCGATTTTATGACCGTCGAAGCCCCATCACTTTCACTTCGAGTTGTCTTGTTGTCGTTGGCTGTCTTGTTGTCGTTGGCTGTCTTGTTGTCGTTGGCTGTCTTGTTGTCGTTGGTTGTCTTGTTGTCGTTGGCTGTTTTGTTGTCGTTGGCTATTTTGTTGTCGTTGGCTATTTTGTTGTCGTTGGCTGACTTGTTGTCGTTGGTTATCTTGTTGTCGTTGGTTATCTTGTTGTCGTTGGCTGTTTTGTTGTCGTTGGCTGTCTTGTTGTCAGCAATTACACTGGCGGCGGAAGTCGGAAGGGGAGGCACCATCTGCGCGACGGTCATTAGGGCAAAAACGACAGACAGAAGGGAAAACGCCATACCGAGTCGGGAGATCGGACGACGATTTCGTTTTGTATCGAGAACCGACGAAATTCGTTCGTTTATATGGCTCTTCCGTCGTGTCATGGCAACGCCCAAAACAGGACACCCGCCAGTCTCCGCAACCTGAACGGCGATGTTGAATAGTGTCGAGGCGTAGACATCCGAATATTCTCCCGAAAGGAGAACAGCATCGTCACAGGCGAATTCCCGCTCAATCTTTATTTGATGCGAGACGTACCAAACAAACGGATGAAACCAACAAAGAGCCGTTGTTATTCGAGTTAGTAGGAGCCAAAACGGGTCACAACGCTGACAATGGGAAAATTCATGGAGCAAGATCGACCGCATCTCCGCCTCCGACCAGTCGTCACAATGGCACGGAAAGAGGATTACCTGCCGAAAGAATCCGATCACCATCGGAACCGAAACACTCTCGCTGACAAGGAACCGAATCGGTCGCCTGATTCGAAATCGCCCGCGAATTTCGTCGGCAAGTTGACTCCACTCTCCATGGAAGGGAGACGCGTCCCTGAATATTCGTGCCGCATGTCGAACCGATCTCCATAACGTATAGAAGAGAATCACTGTCCCGAAAAGCCAGACGGTCAAAAGGAACGGAATTGATCGGGAAACAACGATACGAAACGGTGAAACGGTCGGTTTCATACCTGTTTCGATAGGAATGGTGACTGATTCAGTGACTGATTCAATCGGTAATGTACCAATCAACGTTGAGTTCGTACCGAAATTATTCTGATAATCGCCCACTTCCCTTAAACCAAGTGGTCTCAGTGTGGAATGTGTAAAATCATTTTCCGTCTTCAAAACTCGTTTGGACTTCCCAACAATATTTTCTGATTCCGGAGTTATCGACGTTTCAAGAGACGTTTCTGGAGAATCGGGTGTCTTCGGATAGAAAAATTCGGCTTGAGGTAAAAATAGCCCTAATAAAGGAAAAAGAAGGATGCTGCCGAGCGTTAGTGTCCAAATTCGATGCCGAACCGCCGCACTTTTTCGGCGTAAAATCCATACAGCCCCCATAGCGCCCAATGGAAGAATCGTCGCAGCAGTTCCCCATTGAACGAGTATAATCCAAAACCATTCAGTCATGATGATTCTCCTTTTCTTCGGCTTCTTCGGTCTCCATCCGGGCCTTTTTCGCTTTTTCGATCATCGCCGTTATTTGGTCGAGTTCGTCCAGTGGAATGGTTTCTCCGGCGACCTCCAGAAGTGTCAGAGCGACATCGCTCGCCCGCCCCCTAAAAAATCCCCCTAAAATTTCAGTCAAAACCGATTTTTGCGCCGACTCAATCGACGACTTCGCCTTGTAATAATAGCGATTTTTGATATTTCTGTATTCAAACAGCCCCTTTTTGACCAGTTCACCACAAATGATACGAACCGTCGTGTAGGTCGGCGGATCAGTCATTTCTCCGACAATATCGTTGACCGTTCCCTCTCCGATACGCAACGCCGCCTCATAAACCTGCCGTTCACGTGTCCCCAAATCCAAAATTGTTCGTTTTTTAACCATCAGGCACCTCCAATGTAAAAAGTTATAATTTTTACTAGTGTTATTTTTATTACACTTGTTAATAGTATAACAGTACAGATCGTTATGTCAAGGATATATCGAAAAAATAACCATTCACGAATATAAAGTGAAAACAGGGATAACACTGATTTTCACAGATAGTTTTTTGGCAAACAAACTTTTTTATGATAAAATTATTTATTATAATAGATAAAAATGTTTCGTTGTTATTGTAACATTTAATTTTTTATTGTATATTATTATATTTTACGGCAGATTATCTGTGTTTATCCGCGATATCCGTGGTTCCAAAATCGTTCGTGATTGGCTACAAATTCTGGAAGGATAATCTTCATGGTCAAGAGAGTCGTGAAATAATTTCCGGCGCTTTTGTTGTGGTGTCGATCATAACGTAAATAGCGAAGAACTTCGAACCGTCAAGGAGACGACCTTTACTGACGGCCCCCCTTGTTTTCTTTCACGCAAAAGTTCGATGTCCACCATGTACAGCGATGGAACGTCTACTGAATCAGACACGGGAGTCTGATTTTAAGAATGAATTATAATCGGGCAATTTCGACATTCATATTTTGGATTACAAATCGCCGGAGTCGATGCGAATCTCCCTTTACACCAATTCTCGGGAATAATCGAGTAGAATCAGTATAACTTGACGAATTGGTTTTCAATGGCCAGCTTCATTACTTTGTTTTCATTTTTTCTTTATGAAATTCTTCCGCGGGCTTTCCCTCAATTTTTACATTATCAACCCAAACGCATTTTTTACCTTCATCCCATGTTTGGTCGAAAAGCCACAAACAGGGCTTGTACACTTTAAAACGGAAATCCACCTGTACCTCTTCGCTAAATACGTCGATAAGAATACGTTGGGGAACACGTTTTTCTGGCTTTATTTCCACGTAGTCGGAATAATGTTCCATGTAATTTTGATCAAATACCATGATAGAGACAGGTGTAAACGTTTTGAGGTCAATGATTGCGCTTCCCTCTTTG
Source organism: uncultured Planctomycetaceae bacterium (assembly GCA_964442735.1). Classification (GTDB taxonomy): domain Bacteria; phylum Planctomycetota; class Planctomycetia; order Pirellulales; family Thermoguttaceae; genus JAUNBG01. The sequence goes on from CAYUAP010000046.1 coordinate 5,595, forward strand.
ACACCACCGTTTATCCACCCCCTCCAGGTTTCTTCGATACCGCGTCCGAACGCATTCATCCAACCCTGATCGGGAAGAATAAAATCAAGTTGAATGGTCTGTTTCTCTTTGTCTTCCTTGACCAGGGTAAAACGAACTTTTTCCGGATCGATGCACAGGAGCCGTGAAACACCAATATAGGAAATACCCTTTCTATAAAATTCGGCGTACCAGCTTTGACCTCCCTTGATTATTTCCCAAGTAAATTCCTTGTCACGCTTTTTGATATCAAACATTTCTCCGTGATGGAATGTGTACGAGAACTCCGGTAGATCTTTCGGATACCATTTGAACCAGTATTCATTGGCATCTTTCATTTTGACGAGAACATCACGTCCCCGTTTTTCCAGCTCGGGCGAGACCAGAATGAGTCGTTCCAGTTCCTCCTTTTCTTTCTGCGTCAGGGGCTTGGCAATTTGAAGTGGACTGTCATTTTCATGGATTTTCTTTATTTCCTCCTTTGATAATTCGACTACATTATTATTGATAATGACCTTTCCACCATTGACCGGTTCGAGCGATTCCATAACGAGTCTACGGATTTTATCCCCATCGGTAATGATCGTTTTCCAGCGCAGTACAACGTTGTATTTTCCAGCGACCGGGAGATCAAACGGTTTGGTGGTTGCCAGTACGGTTAGCAGTTCGTCTTTATCGATCCAATCAGGACGAGGGGGCTGAAAATACACTTTCATTTTGGTGGGAGCCACGTCAAGTTGGAATCGCCATGATTCCGGTTCTTCGATGGTCTTTCCAGATGATAAATGCCTTGGGAAATGATTTTTATATAACGATGCATTCACATTAGTCACAGGGAGCATTTTTTTGGGATATTTTGGATCATCATACACCACAACGTCGAAATGAACAGATTCACGTAAAACGGGATTCCATTCCTTGACCTTGCCCGGAAAGATGGCGTATTCCGGCTTGATCGCGTTTTTTTGTAAACGAACGAGATCCAATCGGACAGGCTCCGGGCGAAGACAATAAAAGTAATGACCATCAAATATGATATTGGTATTGACCGCCAGACCGGAATAGTGCTTTCCTTGTGAATCAATAATATCGTTCCAGACATACCCTTCTTTTTTTACCTCTAACTTCAGGTAAAAGATTTCCGGATTAATAAACGTAGGATGTGATATTACATTTATTGCCCCCGGTGTGAAAATTTTTGAGTCGAACGACAAACGGTAACGACCATTTTGATCTGTTTGTGTTTCAGGTGATGTTGTAGATCTCGCCCTTTGATTTCCAAGATATCGAACGCTAACAACGGCCCCTTCGAGAGGACGCCCTGAAATGTCACGTACGGTTCCCTCAATGATAAACTGTTCACTATTCACCGGAACAAGGGTATTGGTGTCCAGAGTTGTTTTCGTATCGCTTTTATGCGAAGAACTTGTTGTCGAGACTCTCTTTTCCGTTGTTTCATCGGCGTAAAGTACCAAACTCGTGACGAACATTACCATAGTATAGACAAGGACAATGGCAAACAGTTCAAATCTTCCTATCGTTTTTTTCATATTGGTCTCCTGTAAAAAGAGATATTAAATATAAATATGCCAGTATTTCAATACTTGGCAATAAAATAACACGTGTTTGAATTACGGTCAAAAGGGTAGGGGGAAGTGTATCATGGCATTTTACCTTGTTCAATATGGGAACAATACTACACGTCCAATAATACAACAATTTCGGTTCCTCCCCTTGTTGAGTTAGATTTGTGTTGAGTTAGATTTGTGTTGAGTTAGATTTGTGTTGAGTTAGATTTGTAACGTTAGGTCTCGTAGTTATTCCCATAAAATATCATCTAAAAGCAATTCCTCAAATAATTGTTTTTGTTCGTTTTTAGTAGTATCTTTTCGATGGAAGGTAACAAGTTCTTCATATAAAGAATCATTATCGTCGTTTTCCTCTAATAGATTGAAGTCAATGAACCGTACTGTCCTGTATTCTTGATTCCTTTGGTTGATATTATCGTTTTCCTTGACAGTTATTTTTTGACCAGATCCCAAGTTCCTTAAATTCAAGGAGGTCGAAGGTGTCTTTAAGGTGGATAGATCCTCCAGATTGTGTTTAAATATCGTTTGAGTCGCTAGTGTTGGTGATTGCAACGATTGCAAAACCACTTCGTTATCCTGCCGATTTTCAAAACCGGAAACCGTCGATGCGGAAGAAACGCCGATTTCTGGAGCATTATGATTGGCCAAATAGTAATTCCCTGAATAGTCGTTACTATCGACAATGTTCAATGAAATATAATAAAGGTGGTCGGCAATAGAATTATCTTCGTAATAATGATAGAATGTCATATTATTTGCAGACCGATTCATTTCGGTTGATGTTGAATCACCCCATCGGATTAACCACTTTTCAACTGCAGCCCCTTCCATAAAAGTGGCGTTGATTTCCAATTTTAAGAGATGATTTTCCAAAAAAGATTGACATTGTGTAAATAAATAGGGTCTGTCTACAGAAGGTTCAACGACAACGGAGGTCGTCGATACCATAATCGTTCCGGAATAATCACCAGTACCAGTAACGACAACAGTCAGATAACTATTAATATCATCCATAACCGTTATATAACTGGAATTTGTGGCTCCCTGAATAGCCGTTGTTAATTCACCAGGTTTTTTTCCGCGATACCATTGCCAGGCAACAGTGGCATCTTCCTGTATTAACGTTGCTTCAATGGTATCTCCAGCTTTCGGAGCATCATTGGATATTTCCAAGGATGAAAGATTGATAGTTACCATATCGACCGTTGAAGCGGTAACGGTCCCTGTATAGTTTTCTATTCCGACTACAATAACCTTTAAATAACACCGCAGATCATTCTCCGTTGTGGTATAACTGAATGAAGTCGCGTTCTCGATAATGGTTGATATGTTTTCTTTATCGGTTCCGCGATACCACTGCCATGTTACACTTGCATTGTTTGGGAGAAGTGTTGTTGTAATGGTATCACCGATTTTGGGAGATTGTTCGGAGATCTCAATTGAAGTTAATTCCTGCTTGACAATGGAAGTCGTTGCCACTTCGACAGTTCCTGTATAATAACCGAAGCCTGTGGCAACCACTTTTAGATAGTACCCTTGATCCGTCAAGGCAGGTGTATAATCGGATTCTTCATATCCTTCGATTAATGTTGTAATATCATTGGGACTCTCTCCTTTATACCACTTCCATGTTGCCGTGGCATTCTCGGGTAATAACGTCGTTACGATAGAGGTTCCAACAAGTGGATTTTCTGTAGACAAGGAGATTGAAGTTAGTTCTTCCTTGACAACTGCCGTTGTAACCACTTCGACATCTCCGGTATAGTTTCCGGTTCCAGTGGCCACAACCTTTAAATAACAGCCTCGATCCTGTTGAACTGCCGTATAATTTGCCTGTTTGGCATTTTCGATAACAACAAACTCTTCCTCGTTCTCGCCTTTACGGTACCATTGCCAAGTGACTGTTGCTATGTTGGGTGTTACAACAGCCGTAATCGTCGTACCAACAAACGGTTCCAATGTTGACAAGTCAACAGAGGATAATTCACCTTGCACAAAATCAGTAGTTGACGCAGTGACACTTCCGGTATAGGCACCAGTACCAGTGGCCATAACCTTTAGATAAAGACCGAGTTCGGTGGTAGTTACCGTGAAACTTGACGATGTAGCACTTTCAATTAATGTTGAAATATCGTTGGCGGTTATTCCGGAATACCATTGCCAGGTAACATCGGCGTTTTCAGGAACAAGAGTGGTTGTAATAATATCACCGACCTTGGGGGTTTTTGTGGAAATGTCAATTGAGGTCAGTTCCTGCTTGACAATGGAAGTCGTTGCAACTTCGACAGTTCCTGTATAATAACCGAAGCCTGTGGCAACCACTTTTAGATAGT
>CAYUAP010000046.1:9634-33326 GCA_964442735.1 uncultured Planctomycetaceae bacterium
CATTTTCGATAACAACAAACTCTTCCTCGTTCTCGCCTTTACGGTACCATTGCCAGGTTGCTGTAGCCGTATCGGGAACAGATGTTGCGGCTATGGTCATACCGACTAAAGGTTCCATGGTCGATAAATTAATGGATGAAAGATAATATTGGACCTTGCTGTTAGTCGAAGCGGTTATCTGACCGGTATAAAAACCAGTAGCCTTAACAATAACTTTTAGATAACGACCGACATCATTTGCCGTTACCGTATAACAAGAAGCAGTAGCTCCAGTTATTATGGAAGTAATACTATTACTGCTTGTTCCATAATACCACTGAAAGGTTGCTTCGGCACCTTCCGGAACGAGTGTGGTTGTAATAATATCACCAACGTTGGGCGATTTCGTCGAAAGTATAACCGATTCCAATGCTTGTTTGACCACAGATGTTGTAATTGCCTGAACCGATCCTCCATAGGAACCGATACCTGAAGCAACCACTTTTAAATAACACCCCAGATCATCCGTTGTCATGGTATAACTGGATTCAGTAGCTCCTTCAATTAAGGTCGTAACATCGGCGGAACTTGTTCCGCGATACCACTGCCATGTTACAGTTGCAGCCGCAGGATTCTGCGTTGCAGTAATACTTGTACCAACATAAAAAGTAGACGCATTTGTTAATGTAATCCGATTCAAATTTTGTTTGACCACACTGGTCGTGATTGTTTCAATTGTTCCCGTGTAGTTTCCGGTTCCAACAACTACAATTTTCAAATACCGACCGAGATCAGCCGTAACGGCTTTATAATAGGAATTCGTGGCACGAGTAATCGCCGTAAAAGTTGTTGGATCGTCTTCGTTACTTCGATACCATTGATAGGAAACCGTCGCGTTTTCAGGAAGAAGAACCGATTCAATTTGTGTGTTGACCGTGGGACTATTATCGGACAAGGATACCGAGGTTATGTTTTGCATAACCGTTTTGCTTGTTGAAGCCACATACGTTCCCTTAAAATCGCCGATCCCAATGGCAATGACTTTTAGATAGCAACCCAAATCGTCTGCAGTTGGAGTATAATTACACGATATAGCGTCATCAATGACAACACCAATATTATTGATATTTGTCCCACGATACCATTGCCAGGATACTTCCGCGTCCACCGGAAGTAACGCCGTGGTAATTTCCTCGCCGACTAAAGGTTCCGAGGTGGAAATGGCCAACGAGGCAATATCCTGATAGACTTTTGTACTAAAAGAAAATTCACTTGTCTCCGTATAGAAGCCAAATCCTGTAGCAACAACTTTTAGATAATAGCCTCTATCTTCTATACCAATAGTATAATCTGAACGATTTGCATTTTCGATAGCAATTGTAATATTATCGACTTCGGTTCCACGGTACCATTGCCATTGCGCATCCGCATTTTTCGGATTCAGTGACGCTTCCAGTTTTGTTCCGACACTCATAAATTCAAATGAAACATCAATATTTGTAATTTTCTGTGTAACAATAGAAGTCGTCGATGCCGACAGTGTCCCATAATAGGAACCAGAACCGATTGCCACTGCTTTTAAATAACATCCGAGATCACTTTCGGTGACAGTATATGATGATTTTGTTGCGCCACTAATGACATTATTGATAATGTCAGAGTCAGTACCACGATACCACAACCATGTTACTGTAGCGTCTTCGGAAGTTAACTCGGTCGTAATAACAGTACCAACTTCCGGGGAAAGGGTTGATAATTCCAAGGATATAACATCCGTTTTTACAATACTTGTTGTTGACGCTTCGGCGGTAATTGTATTGGAATAATTACCGGAACCTGTGACTACAACCCGTAAATAATATCCCAAATCGTCCATGGTAATATTGTAGGAGGATTCAGTGGCACTGGAAATAAGAGTCTGTATGGATGATGCACTTTTTCCACGATACCATTTATAGGTTACCGAAGCATCAGGGGGAGCCAGAGTCGTTTCAAGAGTCATTCCCACCACGGGAGTGGCAGTCGATAATGAAATGGACGAAACGGCTAAAATAACGGTTGAGGTCGTTGAAACACAAACAGAACCAGTATAAAGTCCAACTCCTGTAGCCACAGCCTTTAAATAACAGTCTGTATCATCGGCAGTTACCGTATAGCCAGCGTTCGTGGCTCCATCAATAATTGTATCAATATTTTCAGAATTGATTCCACGATACCATTGCCAAGTAGCCGTTCCGTTTGTGGGCTGGAGCGCGGCAGTAATTGTCATACCCGTAGACGGTTTTTGTGTTGAAAGTGTGACCGACGATAGAACCTGTGTTGTAACGGAAGTTGTATCGACAAAAACAGCTCCTGTATATATTCCGGTACCATATGCCTCCAAACGGAGATAGTTACCGATATCGGTTTCTGTCGGCGTATAAAAACTTTTGTTTGCACCTTCTATAATATACATGGAAGAAATATCGGTTCCACGATACCATTGATAGTTTGCCGTAGCATCGGACGGATTGGGAGTCGAGGTAATCAGTGTACTGACAACAGGAGTGTTTGTTGATAAAGAAACGCCGTCTAAAATTGCCGTAGGAATGACGACAACAGCCGTCGTTGAAGCAGAAACAGTACCACTACAATAACCGGTACTGGTAGCGACCACTTTCAAATAACACCCCATATCGTCTTCAACAGGTGTGTAACGGCTTGTTGTCGCACCTTCAATAACGATATTGATGTCGTTAGCGGAATTTCCGCGATACCACTGATATTCGACCGTTGCTCCATAGGGGAGTACCGATGCAATAATCATGGCACCCAAGGTTGGTGTTTTAGTAGACATGGTAATGGAAGAAAGCGCCATGGCAACAACGGATGTTGTCGAACAACTAACCGTTCCAAAATACTTCCCGGATGCAGTTGCGATCACCTTCAAATATAATCCAATATCGGCACTCGATGGATTATAGGATTTTCCAGTAGCCCCGGTAATAACAGTTTCAATAAAGTCGGGATCGGAACCGCGATACCATTGATAGGTAACATTTGCTTCTTCTGGAAGGATCGAGGTTGTCAAGGTTCGACCAACCAAGGCATCGGCCGGGTTGTCAATTATGATAGAGGTTAAAGTCAGTGGTCCGGTCGAACCATACTCGTATGCTCCAATATCAACAGTGTCATTGTAAATACGAAGATTGCCGTCAAGATCGTTTGTTCCGATAACATTGATATTACTTCCAGCATTGATAGCGGCACTTCCATCCTTTAAATGAAAATCGACCGTATCCGCATTCAATAATGTTTTATTTGTCCCAAATTGTGGATCCTCGACAAATAGGGAATAAACGTCAATCAGATTATTGATATTAACGGAAGGATCTGTATTTACATTTGGTCGACTTCCATAAACATTATTCATTGCAACAATACTGTTGTATAATTTAAGATTTGCACAACCGTTGATACCACCATAAAACTGGGAAACATTTCCTGATACAGTACAATTATAGAGCGAAGCGGTTCCACCTACCAAAATACCACCAGCAGTATTTGTAGATGTATTACAGGCAATCAGACTGTTGGTCATCGTCATTGTACCGTTATATTGATAGATACCGCCCCCATGATAGGATGTTGCCGTATTATAGGTTATTTTTGAGTTGTTTATGGTAATGGTTCCCTTCAGTAACATTCCGGCCCCATGGCTGGCTGTATTGCCGGTAATGGTCGAATTATTGATTGTAATGAATCCCTCGCCATGAATACCACCCCCCATATAACTGGAAATACCATTCGAGATAATGGAATTTTCAAGGGTTAATGTTCCATTACTATAGATATTTCCACCATAGTAGCTGGTTGTTTCACCCCCGGAAACAGTTGTATTGATTAGATGGAGCGTTCCAGTATTATAGATATTCCCACCATTGCCACTTGACTTTCCATTGAGAAGATTCAAACCGTTAAGTGTCACTTCATAACCGGAAGTGATATTAAAGACACGAGAAAGATTACGTGCATCAATAGTAATTCCGGCCGTATCGGTACTGTTGTCGTAAAGCGCGGACGCATCAATAGAGACACTTTTTCGAATGGCAATATCGCTTCCGGATAACGCGATAGTATTTCCTTTTAATTTTTCATCGAATTTAATGATCGTTTTTGAAGTTGCCAGCATCAGGGCTTCCCGGAGTGAAATATAACCGTCATTTTCAATAGTGTCGGCGGCAGTAGTGACCGTAATCACATTGGCATTACCAATAATAACTTCATAATTACCCAAACAACCGTAGTCGGAATAGACACCAGGAACCCCAGTATCCTTCCCAGTTCCATCGACTGATAAATAGAATTGTCCGGTTCCCGTAAAGGTAAATTCTACGTATAAAGTATCCTGAGGATCATAGGTGGCAACAAGTTTATATTTGGAATCGTAAATTTTAACAAGAGTGTCGAGATTAGTAATTCCCTTTATTCCTCCGACATAGAAAGAGAGTGGGATACCTGATGTCGTAAAGGTAAAGTAATCCAGATCGTTCGTTTTTTCAATAATACCACTTGCGTAACCATCATGTCCTACAATTGCAATTTCAGTTGCTCCTGCAAAGGAATTACTATGATCATCTGTTCGGTACCCTGTTCTTGAGGATATTGTATAGAGGTCATCTTCTGTGGGATTGGTGGCGTTCGGATATTCTCCTTTACTCCATTGAGTTAATTCCACATAATAACCGGATCCCATAATTGGGCCCCAATTATTAATTCCGTCGTAATATTCGTGATTTGCATCACCATCATGACCAAGACCGAAGGTATGGCCAAGTTCATGTGAAGAACATACTGGCTCCAGTCCTTGATTAAAAGTAAAACAAGGCGTATCATTTGCCCACCAAAAGGACCCGATAAAGGCCACCCCACCAGCAGAGGTGGAATACCAGGTATTATCCCCCCCGATACAGATACGAACAGCCCCTGCGCTTGAAAGAACAGATATTCCAGGATCTTTTGTTGTTACATTGATATTAAATGGAGCGTAATCTTCGGATACCTCCAGCCACCATTGGTAAATACCCTCTTTTTCAGCCGCTGAAAATTCAGTCTTGGTGGTGTCACCATCCAAGGTATAACGTGGAATAACAATAGTTTCTCTCGTTGCATTGTTCCAATGGGTCCCTGTAATGGTATGTCCGTCAAAATCAAGGAAAATAGTGTAGGGAGAATCCGGTTTACTATTAAGATTCATAACGTCGATATCGTTTACGGAGACACCGGCCAATACATTACTGGAAATTAAGGCACCACCGGTTGAATCATACAAATCCAGAACAGAGACAGGTTTTGTATCAGTCAACATTTGAAATTGAGATGTTGTAACATATGAATCGGAAATAGCCGCCAACAAGGGGGTATTTTCATTGACAAAAGTCGAGGAAATACTTTCCATCAGGGTTATATTTCCCAGTCGAACAGTTCCCTGATTGATAATAAAAGCGGCATCTCCAGTTCCATTAACGTTAATGGTCAAAGGGGATGTTCCAAAGGCAACGATTGTCAAGGAACCTTTCTCGGCGGAATCCAGATCAATGTAAATTGTATCGGAGGTGGAATTAAAAACGAGGGTATTATTCTCGTCCGTTGTACGAAGAACGATTAAATCATCCTGTTCTGTTTGAGACGCCAGCGCAATTGCAGCCTTTAGTCGGGTCAAGTTTAAAGAAGAACCGGATAATTCAATTATATTGATATCGGCAGGAAGAGCCTCGTCCTGTCGTTCCGGAAGTGAAAACTCCAGATAATCCGTTTGAAGGACATCATATTCCGCCGTGGTCACACTCAATAGACGGCGATCTTCCAATTCTTCCATTCGCAGACGGCGTTCCGGCAGTATATTTGACGAATGGTGGCGTTGCGCCCGAAATCTTTCATTAGGGGATGATGGAGTTGTTTGACCTTCATTTTTACCCCGAAATCCAATTAAGTCCATAAAACGTTTCATGATAACCTCCTATAACTAATTAATAATACATCTATAATCTACTATATTAATATAATTACGCTGGAAGGTCAATAATGATTATTGTTATTTTAAAAAAAAGTGGAAATTTTCTCAAGTATTAATCAAGTATTAATCAAGTAATAGACAAGATAGGTAAAATGATGAAAAGACATTATCCGTATTTTGATCAAATTTACCATATTAATCATAGATAACCATATTAATCATAAATGGAATAATATTACTCGTAATACCGGACTCCTGAAACTACGATTAATTACGATTAACTACGATTGATATTATTCCTGAAATACTACAATTCATATCTACTATAAATATTTAATATACTCAAGGTCGTTATAAAAGTCTATTTTTCAAAACAGGCGAGACGCCTGTTTTAGAGGATGCGGACGAGACCTGCCTGCCGTCAGGCATGGCGTCCGTGCTCCCATGAAATACCGAATTTATAACGTCGTACAGTATACAACTCGTTTTGAAATAATTAACGATACCAGAAACCGCCAGGTTCAAATAAACCACAAACGCAATTGTTCCAGAGCCCCATATCGAAAATCAGGTCGAGTACATTGTACCGGTAACGTAATAAACGTGCTTTTCCGTAGCTTTCAAGGAGTCTTTTTCGGTCGATACCGATATCGTCCGGATCGGACGGAGCAGAACATTCATGGAGCATACGTTGTACGACTGTGGCAGGGAGCAACTGTTCTGAAAGTCGCGGCTGTAATTCGTCCCAACGATCCCTGAAAAGGAGAAGACGACGCCTGGTTTCCTCTTGTTCTGTAAATTTCATTTGGCACTGTTTTCGAACGGTTTCCTTTAAACCATTATCATGAAATGACGATTCAATTAATAATTCCCAACGCTCCCAGGACTGATAATAGGTTGGAAGATTGGCAATTGCCATATCAAACGTGGATTTATTAAAAGCGAGTACTTTTTCATAGAGCGCACTCGTACAAATAGTACCAATACCAACTTTAAAACCATGGGAAGGAGTTTTTCCCAAATATTGATGTTTTTCGTTATCCCACAGGTGACTGAACTGATGTTCTGCACCAGACGCCGTTCTGGAAGATTTTGCTTTTTGCATGGCTAAACCGCTCATGACAAGTCCTTCCGCAAGGCTTTTTATAGCTGCATCTTCTCCCCGAGCCACTCCTTGTGGGTTTTTCAGCCAGTATCGGAGTGATTTTTGAACCAGATTCCAGGCGATAGGATCGATAGGTTCCGTAGCAATGGCGTCCGCGAGCATCCAGTCCGCGGCCGCAGGTATTTTTGCGATTAAGTCAGCATAGCCGGATGCACTCATATTTTGAGGAGCCTTTGATACAATATCCATATCAAGCAAAACCGCCATCGGAGCGGGACAGTTAAAGGTTTGTTTGCAGGCGTTATATTCAATAGACGCGCCAAAACTGGTATATCCGTCCATGGATGCTGCTGTACCGACAATCATATAGGGTCGTTTAAAGAGTGACGAAGTATATTTGACAAGATCGTTTATCGTACCTGACCCTACGGCAATCGGAACGGCATTAGTTGTGGAAAAGACATCTTTAAGTAGAGATATATGTTTCATTTCAGCGTGTATTTCCGCCGAATCGAATATAAAGGGAGACTCAACGGAAATACCGGCATTTTTTAAAAGGTCATATACTTGTTGCCCCGCAATACGAAAGGTGGTCGGATCTGCTATAATTTTTACGAGCTGTTCTCCAAAACAAAGCCGATATTCCTGTACTAATTCCGCTAAAGTTCCCGTACCTATCCGTACCTGCTTGGTATCGTCGGCGTGAAGAAGTGCCTCTGATATTAAATTACGATTGTCCATAATAAATCCATTGATTGTTTTATACTTTATAGAAGGTGAACACGATACCAATAGTGTAAAACATCATGTTTTATTCGTCAAGAGTGTTTTTCCGTAATCAGAGTATTTTTCCGTAATCAGAGTATTTTTCCGTAATCAGAGTATTTTTCCTAGACAAGTGTATTTTTCGGAAAGATTTATTAATCACATATCTTTTAATTTGAGGACAAATTCACGAGCCCGAATCAGGAATGCTTCTTTAGTTTCTTTTTTTTCAATCCAAATAGGAGGTCCGAAAACGACTCGGGAGAGCATAGGCACAGGTAGAATCATTCCTCGTGGCAGTATACGATTCATATTATCAAGATAGACAGGGATCAGTTCTAATTCCGGCTTCTTTTTAGCAAGGTAAAACATACCACTCTTGAAGTCGCGAACATGTTCACCATTACTTCGTCCACCTTCCGGGAAAATGATAATAGAGAAATCATCTCCCATTTGATCCAGTATTTTGAGAATGGGGTTATTACGAAGAGTAACGTGCTCTCGCTCAATCAGAATCGCGTTAAAAACCGTTTTGGATAAATAACGACGAATTGGTCCCCCCTCCCAATAGTCACGAGCTGCCACCATTCTTGTCTTTTCACGGACTTTTTCCGGCAAAGCAGCCCAAATAACAATAGCATCGAGATGGCTTGTATGATTAGCAAAATAGACACGTTGACACCCTTCAGGCAGAGTATCGATCCAACGAACCGAAGCTCCGCTCAAAAATCTTGCCAGTAAAATAATAAAATTTTTGGTAAAATAATTGAGAATGGATTTTATAAAGCGCATTTTTATTCTATCAGGAAACAAAGACCCCTTTGGATTTCAGGAAAAAAATCACTTCATCGGCCAGTTCATCTGCCGTTTGTATTCCTGCTTGAAGAACGAGATCCGGATCTAAAGGAGCTTCATAGGGATCGTCGATACCAGTGAAACCTTTTAATTCTCCTGTTCGTGCTTTTTTATACAACCCCTTTGGGTCACGTTCTTCACAAACATTGAGCGGAGTATTAACAAAAACTTCATAGAAATCAGCGGTATCCATGGTCCTTCGTACCCGATCACGATCGATCCGATAGGGGCTAATAAAAGCAGTTAAAGCAATAGTTCCAGACTCCGCAAATAATTTGGCAACAGCGCCGATACGGCGGATATTTTCTTCCCTGTCCTGTGCGGAAAAACCCAAGCCGAATCGTCTTGCAAATTCTTCCGAATGACTTTCTTTTAAAATGGCAGGAGGTGCATTTAACGCATGACGAACATTATCCCCGTCCAGAACAAAACTTCGTTTACCTAATTCGTGTAATTTATGATCGACAAGATTGGCAACAGTACTCTTGCCACTGGCACTCAAACCGGTAAACCAGACAACACAGCCCCGATTTCCATTTAACTTCTCTTTTTCCCAACGTGGGACCGCATGCTGATGCCAGTACAATTCTACATTTTTATCTTCCGCCATAATTCTTCTCCTAACAAACATTACCTTTCATTTCGATTGTTTTTGATTGAGTCGTTCTTCTGCAGTACTTAATCGGGAATAAAGCGGAAGTAACGTCCATAGGTCATTCCATTGGTCAAGTTTGGCTTTTATAAAGCCAGCCTTGAGTATTCCAGTTGCCCTGGGCTTCCAATACTCTTCCTGAAGCATTCGATTTTGTATACACGAGGAAACTTTATCCTTCCATCGTTTCAAAATCGAACCACAGAAAAAAGTTTCTTCTTCCAATGCAGAACGTATCTTCTGATAAAGTACATCAGAATAGATTTCAGAACCGTTTCCGGTACTCTTTTCCCAGTTCTCCTTTATTGAATTATCATTACATTTATCGATCTCCAACCATTTTTTAACAGGAATAATCGAAAAAGTACGATCAACAGGTATTGGAGGAAAATCCGGGTCGGTACTAATAAAATAACGTTGAACGGCAACTTCCCCCCGTTGGGCATCAATACCAAAAGAGATGATTTGATCTCTGTCTGTACGCGGAATCTCCATTGCCAATGCCATTGGTGTTTCCACACCAATAATTCGAGCACTGGTACTCCACGCAAGTATTTTTGCCGTAGTGACCCCAACACGTAATCCAGTAAAAGAACCAGGACCTGTTCCCACAACAATAACTTCCAATTGTGAAGGAGACCATTGCATTTCTCTCAACATGACCTCCAAAGACGGTACCAGAGATTGTGCACTACGCTGCGTTGTTGGAAGATCATATTCCGCCAAATGCCTCAAAAAACTCTTTTGGGATACTTCAGAACCAAATACAGGAACGATGTATTCTCCTGCCGCAATACTACCGAAAATATCCGTTGTTTCAATCGCAAGAGCCTTCAAAAGCATTCTCCAGACATAATAAAATGATTAACGTTATAATTATAATACACCATTTCAATATATATTTTTCAGGTATATAAAATTTAAATACTCAATTTAACTATTTTACCATCATATTTATTTATGTGAACGGGGTACCCCCCATCCCTAACGGTAATTCTACATTCCGAGTCAGAAATATGACGTACAAAGATCCCGTAAATTCATACTTTTTTAATTTCTCTTTTGTTGTTCGACAAATCGTCGATAATCTTCTGGTGTATCAATCCCAAACGATTTTTCCTCAACGACATCAACCAACAGTGGAAATCCCTCGTCGAGAACACGAAGTTGTTCCAGATTTTCCGTTTTTTCATGAACGGATCGATCAATTTTTGTTAACCGCAGTAAAAAATCGCGGCGATAGGCATAGATCCCCAAATGCTGATAAAAGAGGGGAGGGGACAAGGATAACATGGAATCGTCCCAATTACGCGGATAGGGTATTAGACTTCGACTGAAATAAAGGGCCCGTCCCCGTTTGTCGAAAACAACTTTAACACAGGCCGGATCGTTCAGATCTTCTTTCCTGCGAATTGGCGTAGCCAAGGTGGCCATCGGCACCTCTTCATGATCGATTAGGAGACGAATGAGACGGTCAATAGAATGGGGATCAAGATTCGGTTCGTCCCCCTGGACGTTGACGATAATATCCATTTCCTTGAGTTGAAGTGCCACTTCGGCGATACGATCAGTACCACTAGCCGCATTGGGATCTGTCATAACCGCTTTTCCGCCGAATTGAGTAACGATATTAAAGAGCTTTAGGTCGTCACAGGCGATTAATACATCCGAGGCCAGTTCCGAACGACAGGCAGCCTCCCAAGGATACTGAATTAAAGGTTTTCCCGTTTCATTGAGAAGTAGTTTATTCGGTAATCGGGTCGATGCCAGTCGTGCTGGAATAATAATACAACTTTTAGGATTGTTATCATCCATATCTATTTCTCCTAGTCCAAAAAATTTCCCTCTTTCAGAAGAAGGGGAACGTATTCTTCCGTCATGTAACTAATACTACGACTGATTAATGCTTCCACTTCCAGTTTGAATCCGTTTTTGAGCATGAATTCAATTTCCTTCTGCCATTCCTTTTTATGGGCAAACCAAGGATATTCCATGATCTGTTTTGCTCGTTTCCGGTCGTTATCGTTCAATGAAATTTTAACACTGTCTGAAAGATGACAGCGTTCAAAATCCCGACTTCGAACCCCGATAAACTGCGCATCCGGAATCGCCATACGTTTCGATTCATAGGCCAAACTAATTGACCCCTGTTTGATAACACTGTAAATATAATATCCCCAAGGATCATTATCCAGGAGACAAAAAATGGGGAGTCCCAATTCGAAATGAAGACGATTCAACAAACGACGTACACCACGAGGGGGCTGTCCGGAACCATGGGTCAAAATACAATTATACTTCTTCCAGAATTTATCTTCATTGAACCTCTGCCATACAGTATTTTTTTCGACATGAAGAACAAATTTGGCATTGCATTTTTTAAACTGAATGACATTTGGCTCAACAATAGATGGAATAGCATAACCACCGGACCCCATTCGGGAACAATCGATTTCATCGCCATTATCGATAATAACCAAATTACCTACCATGTCACCCCTTTTATCCGCGAACAAATGAAGTTCTTCCCGTAACGAATCGAGAAGGACTTCACAGTCTTCGATGATAGGATCACATTCCCCCTGATCGCGAAACGTCGGTTCCTTGGTCGGTTTAATATCGTGCTTCAGCATATAGTAAAGTCCTCGTATACTCGTTGTCTTGCCCATCTCAATTAACTGCTGGGTTCCAGATGCAACGAGAACAGTCTGCATAAAACTTTTGGCCTGTCCGATATTAAAGAGTTCCCGACTCGTTTTACGTGTCCCCATCTCTAAAATTCGTTTACTTTTACTGTAATTTACATTCGATAAAGAACGTGCCGGTATTCCCAGCGATGGATCCTGCTTCTGCTCGGCCGCAACACATATATTTTCCGCAACCGATTTTATCTGGGATAATGTACGTTCGTCCTGGGGTGAAAGTGAAACGTTTTTCTTTTTTTCCTCTGGTTCACGTGATTTTGTTTTTTTTGCCATAAAATGTCTTTATAATGTATTTTGTTAATACTTCGAGTTCTACTACTTGACCGGATCAGTTAGCAATATTACATTTCGGAAGACCTGCCTTCAGTTGCGCATATATTTTTTCATTCTCGCGGAGACAAATTTTCGTTCCACCAAGATTGAGTTTCTTTAAATTCTTTAATTCTGCCAAGCGAACAAGCGCTTGCGGCGAAAAGCTGTCATTTTCCCGGATGTCAAGTGTTTCAAGATTTTTTAATTTCAGTAGGGAATCAATAGCAGCATCAGTCATTCGAACACTTCGAATCGTCAGTGTTTTTAGATTCGACATTTTATCGGCAATTACGGCCATTCCTTTATCGTCCAGAGGAATAGCGAAGAAATTAAGCGATTCCAGCGATGTTAAGGTTTCCAGGAGCGTCACAAGTCCTTGGGAGTCTACTCCCGTCAGTTCGGACAGTTCCAATGTCTTAAGATTATTTTTACCTTTTAATGCCAAAATACCATCATTGGAAACGTTTAAATCACGCAGTTCAAGACGTGACAAAGGCATTTCCGCAATACCCTGAATAGTTAAGTCACCTATGCCCTTGCAACGGAAGATTCGCAGTCCGGTTAAAGCCTTGAACATTTTAAAGAACTGGACACATTCATCGTTAATATCGTTACAATCCTGAAATTCCACAAAATGAAGAGTTGGCGCTGCCGATAGATATTCGATCCCTGAATTTGTAATCATGAAACGGAAGTAGAGTTCTTCAATTAAAGGAAGACGAGCAAGATATTTAGCCCCGGTATCAGAGACATCGGAACATCCACGGACATCGACGACTTTTAATGTTTTGACCTTGGAAATTTTAGCTATTCCGGAATTGGTGAAAGAATTATAAAGGGCGTAAAGTTCCTCCAGTTTTGGCATTTTTTCCAAAATTTTTAAGGAATCATTGTTAAGTTTGAGATTACGGCGAATATCCAATGTTTTCAACTCGGGAAGAGATGCGAACAGTTCCAGTGATGAATCTCTGATTTCACTATTGTTAATAGTGATCGACGTTAGTTTTTTGAGATTCTTCATTTCCGCAATGAAATCATCTGTAAAGACAGGTCCTTCCATAAAGATGGAATCAAGGGACGAGACCAATAACCGACCGATATTTTTCATATCGGTTAAATTGAACGAGGCTTCATTATCGCCACTTCCCGCAATTTTTAACAGAGTAATATTTCCATATTGATCGACTTTCATTGTGGCCTTGAGATCCTTCAGTCGTTTTTTCAACATTTCTAATTCCGGATTTGCCTTAACGGCAAGAGGGGAATTAACCTTCTGAACAGTTCGAGGAGTATCATACTGTTTGGCTAACTCTTTTTGTTCCTTGGTCACCGGTGTAATAGCCGATGTTTTTAACGCAGGTTGGTTGAGCGCATCTTTACTATAATTATAGACGATTTGATTGTCTTCATCTTTTTGGACCGAAGTTGCTTTATCACAACCGATCATAACACAGAGTCCCAATATCATGGAAAAATATAATGTCCATGGAATTAAATATTTCATTTCAATCTCCAAAATTTTGTATGGTATTAATTTTATAAAGAATCGATTTCGATTTAATAATTATAAACCGAGATCGTTCAATTCCAGAATAATAAAAAGTGGTCGATGGTCCGATGCGACAGGTTCTTCGACAACCTCTTGTTTTCGAATGGCTTTTTTCCAACGAGAATCATCCTTCGTCAAATGCCGGGAAGGATCGATAGCAAAAATATAATCGATACAGATACTTGGAATATCGGACGGAAAGGAAAAAGCTGTTTTTGAGAGTTGCGTCCATTGAGAGGAAAGCGTTGTAATTGGTTCCGATTCGGGAGTCGCATTAAAATCACCCGCTAGAAAAGTTATTTTTTTATAGTCTTTTATAGTATTATTTATAATATCCACCGACGCGATTCTATCTTTTTCAGTCAATGAAAAATGGGTACAACAAAAAATATAATGATCAAATTCGACTTTTAACAGACAACGTTTTTCTTCTCGACCCGGCAGGCTGATCGTTTGAATGTTCTGTGGCTTTTCACGAGAAAGAATACCGACACCGTAGCCCCCTCCTTGATAATCGATAGCTTTACCATAGCTCCCTTGCATCCTGGTCCGTTTGGCCAGTTCCTGAAGAATGTCAAGCCCCTTGGAACGCGCGGTTTTATTATCAAGTTCCTGAAGAGCTACGAGATCCGGCTGGAGTATATTGATCACCCCTGCTGTTCGATCAAGATTTTGAACATCGTCCATTCCCATTGAATTGCGTACATTATAGCATAGTATCCGCAGTTCTTTTGCTACCAACAGGGAAGAATTTCCCCAAGCTAAAATCATTAATGCGATCAGGCACCAATTAAGAACAGGGCGGTACCCTCGACTTGTTGTTGTCTTCATTATAGACCCTTTTTTCCTCTAATCCTTCCACTGCTGGAGGACCCGATTTAGCCCAATCTTGAAGGACCTGGGTAATCAGTTGATCAAGTTCGTCAATACGTTTTAGGAGATCATTGTGTTGAGAGTCAAGACGCAATAACAAATCTTCCGCCTGTTCCATTCTTCCAAATTTCTCCAACTTTAATAAATTATAACCGATTGATTCACTTTTGCAACCTGTCTAAAGACAACAATTATTACCCAATTTAATCGACAAACTTTAAATGAATAATTATACATCTCCAGAGTATGGTTATGACCGTTATAAAAGAAGTAACTCCAATAAAAACTATAAAGCATAGAAGCTCTATTAATGACAAAGACCGGAAGGTATTGCGTCGTTGTAACCGTTATAACTGGTGTAATAATCGTAGATTTTTCCCTAATTTCGTATATTTCGTAAAATTTATTCATATTTTATTTGACTGTCTTCATCTACAAAGTATGATTACCTTGTATAACAAAAATGATAAATATAATCATTAGGTAAAACAAATCAAAACGTAAATAGATGGCTATTAGGAGTATTGATAAAATGTCACGATATCAGGGTTTTGTTCCATTATTATTGATCCTGCTATGCTTGTGGATCAATATATGGAGATATCCCTCTGTTTGGATTATGCTGAATGGCCAATATATTACCCAATTGAGTAATGAACCATTTAACGTTGTTAAAACCAATAAAGAGTCATTGAAAAAAGAACACGATCCCGTAGAAAAATCGGATATTCAATATCAAGAGCCACAAATAGCGTCTACACCAACCACAATGGTCGAGCCAAAAACGGTTTCAGAAATAAATTCAGAAATAAAATCAGAAGTAAAAGATGATAAATCAGTCTATAATAATTCCTCTCAAAGCATAGAAAGCAACGCCAAAGGTTTACCAGCGTCCAATATCAATGAAAATATATTTCAGCATCCTGTTATGAGCCGCCCGGCAGAGAAAATGGAAAAGAAGGAACCAAAAGATTCCGAGTCGGAGTTGGATAATTCCAACCGTTATGTTTATATGATGCCGCAAAATACATACTCTAAAGAACAAACCATATCTGTTAGTAAACCGACAATGACACCAGCAGCTATTTATCGAGCTCCCGGTGATCCTGGTACAAAACCCATGAATCTTGAGAATCCTTCCTATTAAAGATTATTTTCATTAAGGTCTATTTGCAAAATGTTTTGGTTCCATGTATAATATCTTCTATGGAACATTCGATGATAAAAGGAGGCTGTTGTTAGGGGATCGTCCTTGATTATTAATTCAACCTGTAATTATCTGTGTTATTAATTTAAGTTCGTCTACACTTGAGTATTTAGGGGGTATTATGACATCGGAAATAGTCAGTAATCAAACGGAAAAAAAGGAGTCGACTTCGGCAACCATAATGTCGTCGTCACTTCGTTGGCAGATCTATCTCCTATTAATTATTATATCGGCAGGAACGATTTTTGGTCGAATTATGTCGGTGGATAATGTAGCGGATCGAACAATTCAGGAGTATCGACAGCAACAAATGCCCCGACAGATCATGGAAAAAAAGAGATTGCTTGAAAAACAGGGTCGAACGGAGGAAGAAATTCGGCCCATTATACGTAAAACAATAGAGTCTCTTTATCATGGTTCTTTAAAGGCACGACCGACCTTAAGTGCTAATGATCGAAGTCGCTGGTTGACCATTAGAGCTTTGGTTGAACCAGAATCCCGTGTTTTTCGTTATGTCCCGATTCCTTCCAAGGGAATGTACCATACCGAACAATTACGGCGTAACTGTAGCTGTGCCTGTCCCCAACAATACAGGTCTGATGATGAAGAAACCAAAATCTATCAGGCACAATGGGTTCCCTATGCCATCGACAAAGCCATGGAAACGCCCGGTTGGGATACAATTGATATGGTCAAACATGGACTTCCCGATGAAGAATTTGATCCTTCGGATCCCACTTCCGGATATCTATATTCAAGTAAACCAACTTTACTTCCGACTGTAATGGCCATTCCCTATTGGTTCCTTTATCAGGGGTTTGGTCTTTCCTTAAAGACAACGCCCTGGCTGACCGTTCGAATTTTACTCGTATTGATTAATTTGATACCACTTGTTCTGGCCATGCTGGCAATGGCCCAAATAATTGACGTCGGCGGACGATCCGATTGGGGACGTCTGTTTGCCATGGGAACACTATGTTTCGGTACATTTCTATCGACGTTTGCCATTACACTCAATAATCATGTGCCTGCCGCAGTCTCCATTACATTTGCCATTTATGGTGTATTTCAGATATTATATTATCGCCAAACGACATGGTTTTGGTTTCTTTTTACCGGTTTTTTTAGTGCGTTTTCCGTTGCCTGCGAACTGCCAGCCCTGGCGATTGCGGTAGTTTTATGTTTTCTTTTACTCTGTTATTTTCCGAAAAAGACTTTTTTAGCCGCAGTTCCTGCCGGATTATTGGTAGTAATTGCCTTTTTTGGAACGAATTATATAGCCCATCATACATTTCGTCCGGCCTATGCACAAAAGCGAGATCATATCCAACTAGCGCAACAGGAAACAAAAGATCAGACAGACGCGATCAAAAAAGCCTTGTATCTTGTAACGACCTTCGATAAAAACGACTGGTACATCTATCGTTATTTTCCAGCGGGAGTGGTTCGTTCCCCGGAGAACGCCCGTCTCTCCTATTGGGCGAATCGCGTTGGAATTGATCGTGGCGAGCCCAGTCGTTTGACCTATTTATACCATGCGATGCTAGGACATCATGGCCTATTTTCCCTTTCTCCGATTTGGTTTTTGGCTATGGGGGGGCTCTTGATGGTAACCTTTAGTCATTATTGGAAGAAGGAATTACGTTTATACGCTAGTACTGTATTGGGCTTGAGTCTTCTCTTCGTTGTTTTCTATTTAACACGTAATCAAGGTGATCGCAATTATGGTGGCATGACCTGTGGTCTTCGTTGGTTTTTCCCTCTGATTCCATTGTGGATTCCGGCCATGCTTCCAGTTTTGGACAAAATCGATAATAATAAATATTGGAAAGGTTTGGCTCTTGCCCTCTTGTTTCTTTCTATTATGTCCGCTTCCTATCCTTCCTGGAATCCATGGAGTCATCCCTGGTTGTATAACTTTATGACCGATCAGAATTGGATACAAAGATTTTAATCGGATAATTCAAACCGGAAAAAATGACGGGAGAATCGTTGTGATAAAAGATAATTTGAAACAGACGGAAATATTTCTTGTTCGAATAACAAGTCTTCTGAATTATTTGAAGAGTAATACATATACAGTACAACAGTTGGCCGTCCTTGTTATGTCTGATATTCAAACAGTGGAACGCGACATTCTTTTATTGCAGGATTCTGGTTTTCCCCTGGTCAAACGACCGGAAACCAACTGCTGGGAATTGATTAGTGATTATAGTGTCCCCCACCTTGACTTTACGACAACGGAGATTTTTGCGATACTGGCACTTTTTAAACAGCATGGAAATCGAGTGGAAGATCCACTTTTCGAAACAATTAAAAGTGCCATGTTAAAGATTGCTTCGCGGTTGTCGCCTGAAATATTGAATGATGTCAATGACCAATTACATTATCTTCCACAAAAAACAAATATTCCAACGCCCTATAACGAACCGATGTATTTTCATTATAACGGTTCCGAAGAGGAATTATGTCAAAAATTCAATGAAAAACAGAAGAATATTTTCATGTGTATTCTTGACGCTCTCAACAAGAAAAATACGTTATCTATCGTATATCATAGTCCGAGCGATTCCGATGTTTTGGAAACGAAAGTGTGTCCGTATACAATCTTTTTTTCGCGTGCCTGGTATTTAATTGGTTATTCGGTACTTTATCGAGAAGTACGAATGTTCAAATTGGCCCGAATTTTACAAGTGGAGGAACTGGAGGAGCCATTTCTTTTTCCCCCTGATTTTTCATTGTCGGGCTATTTCGGTAATGCGTGGCGTTTGATTCGGGTAAAGAATTCCGATCAGAATGTCATAATCCGTTTTTCACAAAAAGTAGCGCAGAATGTCAGGGAAATCAAATGGCATAGAACACAGGAAGACCGCCAATTACCGGATGGTCGCGTAGAACTTCATTTTTGTGTCAGTGGTTTGCAGGAAATTGTGTGGTGGATTTTGGGCTATGGAGCAGAAGCGGAAGTTATTGAACCACCACAATTACGTCAAATGATCCAACAACACGTCGATCAAATGCTTTCATTTTACGAGCCATCTCATTAATAGCTCTCAATTTTCCACCAGAAGCTGATTTTCACGGAGAGTTTGAAGAAACGCTTCGCAATCTTTGACCGCCGTTTCCTTTTCGACGGAATAATGCTGTAATATTGCCTCGACTAGTTCCTCTTTGGATGTTTCTTGTTCAAGTTTTTTCCATAGAAAAGCACCAACGGAATTCAATTGGAGCATTCCTTTAATAATAACAGTCCCATTTCCAAAAGGAACAACAACTTGACAACCCGCTACTTCACGTAGCATAAAACCTTTATGTATTTGCATTATAGGTATAACTTTCATTTCTGGGACAGATCGCGGAAGGATTTTGTAACTGTAATTGAATTTGATTATACCCTCCTTGAACATTCACCAACATATTCCAGTATAATCAAACCGAAACGAATGTCAAGTATTGAAATCATGAAGTGTCATCAATTAAATTTTCCCATTCATTTAATAGCCCCAAAAGCGGCAAAACAGGAATTTTTATGAAGTAATTCCACCTGGCGGAAACCGACTTTTTTCAGAAGTTCCAGTTGATAGGTCACTGGACGCGGTGAATCTTCAAAATCAATATAATCAAAGACCTTGTCGCGATATTCACAACCTCCGATTTCGATTAGATAGTTGCCGTATCTATCCCACATCATTTCCTGAATAGTTGTATTATTATGTGAAACAATGTCTGTTATCCAAAGACTTCCGCCAAATTTTAGAATATTATAAAGTTTACGAAAAACGGTTTCCCAATCAAGATCATCACGAAGGTGATGTAAAACGGCGGCGGCCAAAATTACATCATAGGTATTGTTATCCAACAGTGCATTACGGATATCTGATTGAATTGTGCGAACGGTACCAGAAGTTGCGAGACGAACTCGTTCTTCGGCCTTTTTTAACATGGGAGCACTCAAGTCGAGTAAATCACAATCGACAGAAGGGAGTGTCTGAAGAAGTTTAATTGTATTGTTTCCTGCTCCGCAACCTATGTCGAGAATACGATTTATTTTTGAGGTTACATTACATGCGGCCTCCGTAATCAGTTCCATTGTCAGTGGGGCATCAATCGTCGTTTTTTGGCCCGTATCCAAATTCGAAAAACGTTCGACGTCCATATCAAAGCGTTTACGTATATCTTCGGTCGAACATTTTTCATTTAATTCTCGTTTTATAATATTGTTCCTTGTTCTGTCTTGTTTTCGATTGAAAGATTCCTTCTTTTCTGTGTCTTTATGATCTTCATCATTCCACCTTTCCGGATAATCTTCACAATAATAGGGAATGACCATACTCTCTCCTCCTATTTCCTTTTCCTAAATACTTTATCTGGCTGGTAAATATCGATTATTTTTTCGATTTCGACTATTTCAAGCGATTTTAATCTATAATTATACATCATCTTTCAATAGACGCAATGACAAATATATCATACATAAAACTATTATTATAATTATTTATAGATATAATTCGAATAATTTTTATTATTGTATAAATATGAATATATGTTTACAAATATAATTATCGTAGATCTGGAATGGTTTTAGAGGACATGAAACGGGATACAAGAGACTGCATATTCTCTGGAGTTATTGGGATTGGAATTCATTACGAAGGTCTATTTCAGACCAGCAAATATACTGTATGACGTTATAAATTCGGCATTTCCTGGGAGCACGGACATCTCGTCCACATCCTCCAAAACAGTCATATCTCCTGTTTTGAATAATAGACTTTTATAACGACCTTGAGTATATTAGGGGTTGCTTTTTTTTGAACCGTCAATTAATTACTAATATAAAGTTCCGATTATGGGTTAATATGATGATAACAATGGTAATGGAACGCATGAACTGAAGACAAAGCAGATGAACGGATGGAGCTTGTACGATAGGCACGGTAATATATTGGAGTGGTGTAATGACTGGAACGACAAGGATTACTATGAAAAGTCATATTGGCGGCGGACCCAACGGGTCCGGAAGTGGTTCGTATCCGCATGGATCTATGTTCCGGTGCGGATTAAAAAATAAAAAATTCGAGGACACTAATGAAATTGACGGTCCGAAATGAACATTACCCCTTTAACGTTTTGGACTCGAAAGTCTTTTCCGCCAGTTCGGTTCGAGTTTATCAAGTTCGGCGGCAATTTCTTCACAATTTTTAATTGCAGTGGTACGGTATTTTGGTTGGAAAGTATTATATTGAATGTAAATATTTATAATACATAGTTGACGGTTTAATTTATTTTCCAATACAAGGATTTCTTCAGGAATCGGCTGACCGATTTTATATCGTTCTTTATCCATAAGTTTCAAGGACTGGTCTCGGGTATCCTTCGATCGTATCGAATTAAGCCAGTCGCACATTCTATGAAAACGTTTTGAGTCGTCTTCCATGTTTTTGATTTTCAGAAGTTCCGCGTGAAAATCCGGATTATTGCTCTGTTCGGAGATAATCAGAATATAATCAACCCAAAACAGGAGTATAGGACGTAATGACGGCTCTTTATCCCAGAGTTCTCGACAGAGAGTAACTTCTTCGGTCAAATGACAGAATTGTATACAATTCATTTGCCAAAAAGCAAAAGCCGACTGTCCTGCAGGATCAAGTGTTTCCGTAAACGTGGAAATTTTCTCGTTCACTTCATTACGCCATGTATTAAATTTTTCGACCTCCTCCCTCGCTTTCGCTTGAAGTGTTTCATTTTTGAGCCATTTGGAATCGAAAATCGGTATTCGCGCGGTCAATATCTGATACGCATCGATTTTCTGTTGAATTTTCTGTTCTTCAATAATCTTTTGATCTGGAATTGTTTCCTGTTCCCCGACCATTGTTCGATGACTTGGAATATCGACTCTTTCTCCGCCCGAAATGGTCAGAACCGCTTTACGCTTTTCCATGGGTAATTCGTCGTCATAAATCGCATCGACTCTCCCATCGAATCGTGCCCCCCAAAAACCTCCCTTGTGTGCCGAGCCAAGCCCGTCCCCACTTGAGGAATTGATGTCGTTATTTACCGCTTCAGTAAACGTTATATCACTGGTCGGATCCATCCAGCAAACGGGCTTTTTGCGTTCGACAACCGCCAGGGTATTACTTGTTCCATCGGTGATATTCTCAAAACCTCGCGCGAGCCCCCATCGTGGAAATGCGGCCTCTTTGCCTGTTACAACGGAAAAGATGGTCATTCCCGGCCCGTAATTCTTCACCGTACAACGATAAACATCCGGCATCTGATCATGAAACTGTTTGTTGTATTCGCTGTCCCAAGGTTCATTGAGTCGGATTTTTTTGTAAAGATCATTCTGCTCAAGATACGGCAGGATTAAAACACGCCATGAATGAAGTGGTTTACCTTTGGAATCGACCGTCGCAGAAGGAGGAAATTTATTGTCGATAGCGTAATAATTATGAAATGCCAGGACAATCTGTTTGAGATTTTCCCGACAGGAAATTACAGAGGGTTGTGATACGCTATTCTTCTTTGATATGCCTTCGAATTGAACCAGACCGTGACGCTCCAACTCCGCATAAACCGGAGCTGCTGTGACGAGAATCCGGAGATTTTCCTGAACGCGTACGACGGCAAGAAATCGCGGAGTCCGGGCCGTCTTTGGGGATTTTTCAACCAATGGCATTGAGAGACGTTTCATACGCTTTCCCCCTTCCGCAGTCAGTGAAAATTTTATCTGGTCCATTCCATTCTGTGATTCATAATTGATCTGTTCAAAATCGTCTGGGACAATACGCCGCTCCTTGCTCGGTATCAATACCAGGACCTCTTCCATTTCGAGCCCTTTGTCTGATTCCTTTCGACGAAGAATCACTCCTGCATTTTTCTCTATAGAAATTCTCTTCCATTGTTCTGCCAATGTCTCTAAAACCGGAAGCCAGCGGACTCCTTCATAACCGTCCAAAATATCAGATCGGTACTCCGATTGATCGTTCCCGCTAGCCGATGCATCCCCACTAGCCGATGCCATGAGCGCTTTTTCCTTCTCGTCCGTTGTCTTGTTCGAGGCAAGTACGTAAAATTCGATGATGATATTTTCCTTGTTTTTTAATACGGGTACAGATTTTTCCGTTATTTGGTCTTCCGTCTGTTTTACCGACGATTGATTTTCGCGGACCGGTTTAACGTCATCCGAAAAAACGTAGCAGCCCATCGGTAGAAAACAGAATGCGAAGAAGATCAACAGGATCCATTCGCACCGAAATTGATATGGTGTTTTGTGATAACTCATAATTTTCTCCAATCGTGTTTGTATTTTTACATTACGTTCAAAAATCCCAAGAGCCGTATATCGTGTCGTATTCTTTCCTTGTGCGAGAAGAAGTACATCCAACAGTGCACGACCGTATAGTTCCGAATTGGTCCGTTCACTTGCCAGAACCATTTCGTCGCAAGCACGTTCCCGCCAAAGTGCCAACTGTCGTCCCGCCCACCAGAGAAACGGATGAAACCAAAAACAGGCCTGAACCAACGCGACAAAATACGCAATAGGAATATCCATCCGCATTAAGTGCGCTTGCTCGTGTAATAGAATGTTTTCAACCAGTTTTTTACGCGAATCTGAAAGATTTTCTAAATCTTCGTTGTCTAAATCTTCGTTGTCTAAATCTTCGTTGTCTAAATCTTCGTTGTCTAAATCTT
>CAYUAP010000046.1:33426-35051 GCA_964442735.1 uncultured Planctomycetaceae bacterium
CGTTGTCGAACAAAACCTGAGGTAAAATGATATTCTGCCGCCAAAACCCCGCGACAAAAGGAATTAAAGTTTCATCAGAAATATAAATCCGAGCCTTCCCGTATAGTCCTTGAAATTTTCCTCGCTCCACTTCGCGTGAACGATGAATCAATAGTGAAATCTTTATTGAAGACCGAATTAAAATACCCAGCGCACCACAGAAGCCGACCAGCCAAATTGATAACAAGGGATTGTTTGTTATCCAAAACAAAATCTTTGATACGGTTGATACTGTAGATACGGTAGACATCTCGTCTTGTGATATACGTGTAGCCGCTACCGTTTCCACTTGAAATCGTTCGGGATTCACAGGAGGCGAATGGTGTTCGACGTCGTGTATCGCCTGATACGGAGCGGTTTCGTCGATAGTCTTCCGCGTTTCAAAGAACGATACAACGTAATATCGAACCGGTTCCAAACCCCAGTTACCAACCCCACAAGGGAGGGCAAAACCAGGTGGAATCAGAGCCTTTACGAAAATCAGTAGAAAGAGTATAAACAAAATCTGTGCCGAACTTTTTCGGAATAGCATGGCAAAAAAAGCGACAATTACCGTAAAAATCGCCAATTGTATACTTGAATGTATCAGCCAGGACATGAATTATTCCTTTATTTTAAGCCTCCATCAGGCAGGCGGTTGACTACTGTTTTTCTTTTTTATCCAAAATTGCCCGAAGCGATTCGATTTCTTCATCCGAAAGCGATTCATTTTCAATAAAGTGGAGTAAAAGTGGAGAAAAGGAACCACAAAAAACACGATCGACAAAACCGGCAACTTCACGTTTTGTCACCTCGTCTCGAGTACAGGCCGGACGATAAAGATAGGAATTCCCAATCTGTTTGTGGGAGACAACTCCTTTAGACTCCAGTCGGGTCAAAAGCGTCTTAACCGTACTGGCCGCCCACTGTTTACGCTTCGAAAGAGCCGCGACTATATCTCGTGTCGCCGCCTCCTCCAAATCCCAAAGAACGGACATTACCTCCCACTCGGCATCAGAAATTGACGGTATATTCATCTGAAAACTCCTGTATATACTCAAGGTCATTATAAAAGTCTATTTTTCAAAACAGGCAAGACGTCTGTTTTGAAGGATGCGGACGAGACATCCGTACTCCCAGGAAATGCTTTTATAACGTCGTACAGTATAGATAATATTTAAAAAAACAAAATAATTTAAAAACGAAGACACTTGTGATTGTATGTCTACTTAAATAAACAATAATCTACAATTGTAGATATGTCAATAGGAGGAAAATTCCCATTCGATGTTTTCTCGAAAAAACTTTTCAAAAGAATCCAGGATTACTTTCTTCACCCTCAAAAGTATTTTCTGTATTCTACGAGTACAAATTCTAACTGCCTCAAAAAAATAAAAAGGCTCCATACTTCCAAATCATAAAGAGGAGCCTTCTGTCATTCGGTGTTTAATCTTCCTTCTGCGGAACTGTTGTATTGATTTCGTCCTTTTTGAGGGATCAGGAAGTACGTTAATAGTTAATAATCTAAACGGTAACCGTTCACGGATATAAAGTGAAACCACGTATAACACTGATTTTCACGGATAGTTTTTTGGCAAACAAACTTT